>JANOEG010000371.1:0-4033 GCA_031413095.1 Burkholderiales bacterium
CGACAGCTTCCTGTCCTTCCCCGGCTACCCCGAGCGTTACCTGCCGCTGCACGTCTATCTGATCCGCTCGTTGAATGCGATGCACGCGCACCTGACGCAAGGCACGTCGCTGCCGCCGTCGCAGGTGGTGCGCACCGTGCCGCGCGGTGCCGGTGCGCCGGCGATCACGGCGGCCCATGTGCCGGAGTGGGCGCTGGTGCCGGCGCAAGGCGATCGCATCGGCTTCGAGCACCGTACGCTGTTCGTGCCTGATTGATCTGCCGGTTGCCAACGCGCGCGGGCGTTGCGCGGGGCCGCACAGCCCGCGTCTTCGCCACGCCCCGCGTCGCTCCTGCTAGAGTGAAATGCAGTCGAACGACACTCACCGTGGAGCCCGAATGGCAAATCAGCAATCAGCCTTCCCCAGGCTTTTGGGGGACGTAGGAGGCACCAATGCGCGCTGGGCCTGGCAGGCTGCGCCTGGGCAGCCGCTGTCGCACATCAGCACGCTGGCGGCGCGCGAGCACGCGTCGATCGGCGACTGCATCGCTGCCTACCTGAAGCAGCAAGCGCTGCCAGCGCCGCGCGACGTTGCCTTCGGCATCGCCACGGCCGTCAGCGGCGACCGCGTGACGATGACCAATCACCCTTGGTCGTTTTCGATCGAAGCCTTGCGCACTGGCCTCGGCGCGGCGCGGGTGCGTGTGCTCAATGACTTCGAAGCCTTGGCGCATGCCGTACCCGTGCTGCACGCAGCCGACTTGCGTGCCGTCGGTGGCGGCGTGGCCGTCGCCGACGCACCGCTGGCGGTGATCGGTCCGGGCACGGGGCTGGGTGTTTCGGGCTTGGTGAGCGACGGCCACGGCGGCTGGCGCGTCATCGCAGGCGAAGGCGGCCATGTCACGCTGGCGGCGTCCAACGCCCGTGAGTCTTCACTGCTGGCCGTGCTGCGAGAGCGCTTCGGGCACGTCTCGGCCGAGCGCGCGCTCTCAGGCCCCGGCCTGGTGAATCTGTACGAGGCGGCTTGCGTTCTCGACGGCGAAACGTCGGCGGGACTCGATCCGGCGCAAGTGCTCACGCGCAGCCGCCCCGGCACGGCAGAACACGATGCTCAGTGCGAAGAAGCCGTCACGGCCTTTGCCGGCCTGCTCGGGGTCGTCGCCAGCAACCTCGCTTTGACACTCGGCGCTCGCGGTGGCGTCTACATTGGCGGCGGCATCGTGCCACGCCTCGGCGAGCGTTTTTCAGCGCTGCCATTTCGCGCGCGCTTCAATGACAAGGGGCGCTTTCGGCCCTATGTGGAGTCCGTGCCGGTGTGGGTGATCACGGCGCCTGCGCCCGCGTTGCTCGGCGCCGCGCGCGCGCTGGACAGCAACGCTTGACGCAGCATCGCCACGGAATCACGGCACCCGCTTTTTCACCCACTGCCAAGCCAGCAGACCGATCACCAGAAACCCCGCTGACGTCAGCGCCAGCAGCAGCGTCGAATGCATCACCAGCGGTGAGATCACACCGGCCACCAGGCCGTTGGCGACGCTGCCGACGAAAGCCTGCATCGACGACGACATGCCGCGGCGCTCGGGCATCAGGTCGAGCACCTTGATGGTCACCGCCGGCACCATCAGCGCCCAACCGAACGAGAACAGCGCCACCGGCGGAAGTGCCCAGGCCCAGTGCGGCACCGGCATCGCGGCATTGAGAGCCACGTTGACGAGGGAGGCCAGCACCATGATGTTCAAGCCACGGCGGATCTGCTTGCGCGGCTCGACGCGCCCGGCGGCGCGCCCCGACAGCCAGGCGCCGCCCATGATGCCGCCAATCGTCAGGCAGAAAAACCAGAAGAACTCGGTCGGCGCCAGCTTGAGCAGCCCACCGAGCCAGGCCGGCGCCGACAGCACATAGACGAACATGCCGTTGAATGGCACGCCGCTGGCCAGGCACAGCGCGAAGAAGCGCGGGTCGGCACCGAGTTGCGCGTAGCCGCGCATCAGGTTGCGCGCGTTGAACGGCTGCACCTGCGTGCGGTGCAGCGTTTCCGGCAGCAGGCGCGCGTTGAGCACGAGCAGGATGACGCCCACCGCTGCCAGAAACCAGAAAATGCTGTGCCAATCGGCATGCACGAACAGGAAGCCGCCGACCATCGGCGCCACCGCCGGCGCAATGCCGAAGTAGATCGTCACCTGGCTCATCACGCGCTGCGCGTCGGCCGGGGGGAACATGTCGCGGATGATGGCGCGCGACACGATCATGCCGGCGCCGGCCGACATGCCTTGCAGCGCGCGAAACGCAATCAGCCAACCGATCGTCGGCGCCAGCGCGCAGCCGACCGACGCGATCGTGAACAGCGCCAGCCCCGCGATCACCACCGGCCGGCGGCCGAAGCTGTCGGCCAGTGCGCCATGAAACAGGTTCATCGCCGCAAAGCCGAACAGGTAGGCCGACAGCGTCTGCTGCATCTCCAGCGGCGTGGCGGCGAGCGTGCGCGCAATACCGTCGAAGGCCGGCAGGTAAGTGTCGATCGAAAAAGGCCCGAGCATGCCCAGGCCGGCCAGCATCAGCGCCAGCGTCCAGCGTGGGCCGCGCCACAGCGACGGGGCATCAGGATTCATGGTGACGGTGGCGCATGAGCATGGTTTTGATTGTCAGCGCCCGCGCGAAGGCAAGCTGCGGCTCATTTCTGCCGGATCGGAGCCACAGAGCGGCACCGCGTTCAAGGGGTTGGCTGTAGGCGTCTGCGCCGTCGTAACCACTTGCCACCCCCAAACACCGTGAATCGTGGCACAACACGTGCGTCATCACGTTGCCACCAGCACCACTCCATGAAGTACCCGCGCGCCCTCCTTCTGCTCTTTTTCTTTGCCATCGCCGGCTGCGGTGGGGGTGGGGGTGGAGGCGGGGGCGACAGCCAAGCCTTCGGGCTCGATGCGCGCGCCACGCCCAGCGGCGTGACGATCCCCACCGGCGCAGGCAGCGGCACGCAATTGCGCGCCGTCAATGCGTTTCCGAACCTTCAGTTCCCCGGCCCGACGTTTCTCACTCACGCCGGCGATGGCAGCAACCGCCTGTTCATTCCCGAGCGCGGCGGCACGATCGCTGTCTTCGCCAACAGCCCGAACACGACGCAATCGACGACCTTCCTCGACATCCGCTCGCGTGTCGACATCAACACCGGAGAAGGCGGTTTGATCGGCCTGGCCTTCGACCCCAACTTCGCCAGCAACGGCTACTTCTACGTCACGTACGTGACCCCGGTGAATCCCACGCCCACCAACCGCAAGGTGCGCATCTCGCAGTTCCGCGACACCAGCCGCGGCGCCAACACCGCCAACCCCAGTTCCGAGCGCGTCGTGTTGGAGATCGACCACCCGAACACCTATCACTTCGGCGGCTGGATCGGCTTCGGCCCCGACGGCATGCTGTACATGTCCCATGGCGACGGTGGCAATCAAACTGACGCGCAGGAATCAACTTCCTTGTTCGGCAAGGTGCTGCGCATCAGTGTCAATGCCAGCGCCGGCACCTACACGATCCCGAACGACAACCCCTTCGGCGCCACGAATCCTGTATGGGCGCTGGGCTTTCGCAATCCGTGGCGCTGCAGCTTCGATCGTGGCGGCACTCGCGATCTCTTCTGCGGCGACGTCGGTGAGTCCGATCGCGAGGAAGTCAATCGCATCAAGCGGGGAGCCAACTACGGCTGGCCCGCCTACGAGGGCTCACGCGAGTACTTCAACCCCAACAACCGCCCGTACAGCGACTTCGAGCCGCCGCTTCACCAGTACGACCACTCGGTCGGCGTCGCCGTCGTCGGCGGCTATATCTATCGGGGCAGCGCGCTGCCGGCGCAAGTGGGGCGCTACCTGTACGCCGACGTCACGGCATCGAACCTGTGGTCGATCCAGATGAACGGCAGCGGCCAGTTGGTCAGCAACACCATCGTCGCCAACGGATTGAACACGGTCTACTCATTGGGCGAAGACGAGGCCGGTGAAGTCTATGCAGCCTCCCAGCCGGGAACGACTTTTTCCAGCTCCAACGCCCCGGTCGACGACAC
>JANOEG010000372.1:0-2282 GCA_031413095.1 Burkholderiales bacterium
GTCATCGATCGCCACGCGCACGCCCAGCGCCCGCAGTTCGGTCAGCGTGGCCCGCACGGTATCGACGTCGTCCATCAGCATGCGCTCGGTGATCTCGACTTCGAGCAGGCGGCCGGGCACGCCGGCATCGGCCAGGGCCGCTTTCATGTGCGCGGCAAATCGGGGATCGCGCAGTTGCAGCAGTGACAGGTTGATGCTCACCGGCAGCTCGCGGCCGGCTTCGCGCCAGCGCCGCGCAGCGCGCGTGGCCTCTCGCAGCACCCAATCGCCGATCGGCACGATGTGGCGCTGCTGCGCGGCCAGCGGGATGAACAGGTCGGGTTCGACCAGGCCGCGTGTCGGGTGGCGCCACCGAATCAGGGCCTCGCAGCCGACAAGCACCCCGTCGGCGGCGCGCACCTGCGGCTGGTAGTGCAGCACGAACTGCTGCTGCGCGATGGCTTCGGTGAGTTGTGTTTCCAGCTCCAGCGCCGCCAGCGCGCGCTGGCTGAACAGCGGGTCATAGCAGCGGTGCGTGGCGCGGCCCTGGCGCTTGGCTTCGTACATCGCCGCGTCGGCATGCTTGACCAGATCGGCCGCGTTGCCGGCGTGTTGCGGGTACAGCGCAATGCCCACCGATGGTGTGACCGAGATCGGCCGGCCCTCGAGCAGCACCGGCTCGCCGAGAGCCGTCAACAGCTTGGCGGCCACCTCTTCGACCTGCGCCTGCGGCATCGCGCCCGGCAGCAGCGCCACGAACTCGTCGCCGCCGAAGCGGGCCACGATGTCGCTGCTGCGCAGCAGGCCGACCAGGCGCTGCGCCAGCGTCTGCAGCAGCAGGTCACCGGCCACATGGCCGAGCGAATCGTTGACGCGCTTGAAGTGGTCGAGGTCGATGAAGAGCAGCGCGCCCTGCTTCTCCTTCAAGCGGCTGCCCGACATCTGTTCGGCCAGCCGCTCCATGAAAGCATGGCGGTTGAGCAGATCGGTCAGCGGGTCGTGGTGCGCGAGGTGATGGATGTGCGCCCGCTGCGCCAGCGCGGCGCGCAGGTCGCGCACGACCACCATGCGCATCGCCTGGCCGTCGCGCTCGACCATGCGGACGATGAACTCCACCGGGATGCGCGTGCCGTCGCGGTGGACCACCGCGCTCTCGTACGACAGCTCGGCGCGCTTGGCGATCATCTCCATTGCCCGCGGCACCTGGTCCGGCGCGATGAAATCCAGCGTCTTGCGGCCCAGCAGCTCGGGCAGGCTGTAGCCGACGAGGCGCTGCACCGGCAGGTTGGCGTCGGTGATGACGCCTTCGTTGTGGAAGACGATGCCTTCGACGCTGGCCTCCATGAACTTGGACAGGCGCTCTTCCGACTGGCGCAGCGCCAGCTCGGCCTCGCGGCGCGGCGTGATGTCGTTGATCAGCACGAAGGCGCCGTCGAGCAGCCCGTCGGCCGCCAGGTGCGGCAGCAATTGCACGTCGAGCCAGCGCGGGCCTTGCGGCGTGTCGAGCTGGCGCTCGTAGCGCGTGCTGCGCTGGTGCAGGCGCAGCACAGTGATGTGCGGCTCGATGATGCGCATCGCTTCGGGCCCGATGATCTCTTCGAGCGAATGGCCGAGGATCGACTGTTCGTCGAAGCCGAAGGTGCGCGCATAACCGGCATTCGCGAACAGGCAGCGCAAGGTGTCCGAGTCGTAGAACGCCATCAGCGCCGGCACGCTGTTGGCCACCAGGCGCAGCAGGCTGGCGTGCTCGCTGACCAGCGGCTGCGTCGCAGTGAAGGGCGGCACGCTGCTGGAGTTCATGGCGAAGCGGGCAACTCCAGCACCGACGCCACCAGGCACAAGTCGTCCCAGGCCCGCGCCTTGTCGGCCAGCGTGCGCAGCAGGTAGGCCGGGTGGTAGGTCACGATGACCGGCACGCCGCGCCGGTCATGCACACGGCCGCGCAACTTGCCAATGGCCTCGTCGGTGCAGAGCAGCGCCTGCACGGCAAACTTGCCCATCGCCAGCAGCAGCTTCGGTTGCACGAGCGCGATCTGGCGCTCGAGGTACGGCGCACAACGCGCGATCTCGGCCGGGTCGGGGTTGCGGTTTCGCGGCGGCCGGCACTTGACCGTGTTGCAGATGAAGACGCTGTGCTCGGGCATCGCCGCATGGCGCGCCAGGCCGATGGCCTTGAGCATGTTGTCGAGCAGTTTGCCGGACTGGCCGACGAACGGTTCGCCTTGCAGGTCTTCGTTTTCTCCCGGCGCTTCGCCAATGATCATCAGCCGCGCGGACTCATGGCCGACGCCGAACACCGTTTG
>JANOEG010000373.1:0-3579 GCA_031413095.1 Burkholderiales bacterium
CCGGCGGGCAGGCGAAGCGCGCCCGCGGGCCGGTCGTGCCGACGCCACGGGTCACGAAAAGTCTGGCGCCAAACTGTTCTACCGGATGAACCTGCTGACGATCGGCGATTTCTACAAGCAGCGCTACGGCAAAGCGGTTGAAGTCCTGACCAGCGTCGCCATCGTGCTCAGCTACCTCGGCTGGACCTCGGCGCAGATGACGGCGCTCGGGTTGGTCATCGCCACGCTGTCGGGCGGTGCGATCGAGTTGAACACCGCCATCCTCATTGGCGCCGGCGTGGTCGTGATCTACACGATCTTCGGCGGCATGTGGTCGGTGGCCTTCACCGATCTGTTTCAGACAGTCGTTATCTTGATCGGCTTGACGCTGGTGGCCGTTCTTGTCGGCGACCTTGCCGGCGGCGCCGGCAAGGTGATCTCGCAGGCCGCGGCCGACGGCAAGCTGGTCATGTTCCCAGCCGACATGGACGGCGCGGCCTGGTGGGCGCTGGCCGGCGCGTTCTTCGCCTTCGCCTTCGGCTCGGTGCCGCAGCAGGACGTGTTCCAGCGCATGACCAGCGCCAAGGACGAGAAGACGGCAGTGCGCGGCACGGTGATCGGCGCGCTGATCTACTTCTGCTTCGCCTTTGTGCCAATCTTCATCGCCTATGCCGCACTCGTCGCCGACCCGGCAATGAAGGAGCTTTTCGCGTCCGACGACGCGCGCCAAATTCAGCGCATCCTGCCCGAACTCGTGCTGGGCAAGATGCCGCTGTGGGCGCAGATCATGTTCTTTGGCGCCCTGCTGTCGGCGATCCTGTCCACCGCCAGCGGCGCGCTGTTGGCGCCGACGGCGCTGTTCACTGAAAACGTGTTGCGCCCCTTCGTGCCGCACATGGGCGACAAGCAGTTTCTGCTGACGCTGCGCATCATCCTCGTCACGTTCACCGCTGCCGCGCTTCTATTTGCATTGAACAGCAAGAGCACGATGTACGAGATGGTGCAAAACGCCTACAACGTGACGCTGGCCGGCGCCTTCATCCCGCTGGTGGCAGGCGCGTACTGGAAGAAGGCATCGACGCAGGGTGCGTTGTTCTCGATCATCCTGGGCATCGGCACGTGGCTGGCCGCGAATACAGTGGCCCCAGACGCCATGGTGCCGCCGAACCTGGTGGGCTTCTTCGCCTCGATCATCGGCATGCTGCTCGGATCGCTGGCGCCACAGATCATCGGCAACAAGGGCCACTCGATCGAGGCAGCGTTGAAGGCGGCGCACCAGCCACACGGTGCGCACGCAGCAAAGCACCACTGAGGCCTGCCACATGAGGGCAGTCCTTATAATTCGCAGTTCCGTCTGCGAGGTTGACCATGCCCATCTACGCCTATCGCTGCGCTGCCTGCGGCCATGCGAAAGACGTTCTTCAAAAAATGTCCGACGCGCCGTTGACGGTCTGCCCGTCCTGCGCCGCGCCGCGCTTTGAAAAGCAGGTCACGGCCGCGGGCTTTCAATTGAAGGGCTCGGGCTGGTACGTCACTGACTTCCGCGAAGGCGCAGCCAAAAAAGCCGAGAAGCCCGTCGAGGCGACGGCGGACAAGAAGCAGAACGACGCCAAACCGGCCGGTGACAGCGCTGCCGCCGCGGCTGGACCGGCGCCTGTAGCTGCTCCGGCTCCATCGCCGGCTGCAGCCCCACCGCCTTCGAGCTCTTCATCGTCATGAAGAAGTACCTGATCGCCGGCTTGCTGGTCTGGCTGCCGCTGGCTGTCACGGTCTGGGTGTTGCAGGCGGTGCTGGGCATCGTCAGCGATCTGTTCGGCTGGCTGCTCACCGCCTCGCAGACCGTCCTGCCGGCGGCGGCGCACGCGCCGATCGAGATGCTGCGCAAAGTGCCCGGCCTGGGCGTGCTGGTCATGTTGCTGCTGTTGTTGGCCACCGGCGTTTTCGCGGCCAACATCGTCGGGCAGTGGTGGCTGCGTCAAGGCAGCCGCATCCTGCACCGCATCCCGATCGTCAAGTCGATCTACAGCTCGGTCAAGCAGGTGTCCGACACCCTCTTCTCGTCCTCTGGCAACGCTTTTCGCGAAGCGGTGCTGGTGCAGTACCCGCGCGAGGGTTCCTGGACGATCGCCTTCGTCACCGGCAAGCCCGGCGGCGAGGCCGGCGCGCATCTGCATGCCGACTACGTCAGCCTGTACGTGCCAACAACGCCGAACCCGACCTCGGGATTCTTCTTGATGGTGCCGCGCGCCGACGTGGTCGCGCTGCGCATGAGCGTCGATGAAGCGCTGAAGTACATCATCTCGATGGGTGTCGTGGCACCGCCGGTGGCCGCACGAAATTGATCCGGCCGGACGCGCGGCGGGCGTTCGGCCTTTGATGGCGCCGACCCAACATCAACACGATTGACCGGAGCTTCTGAAATGCGAACCACCTACTGCGGCCTCGTCAGCGAATCGCTGATGGGCCAGACCGTCACCCTCATGGGTTGGGCGCATCGCCGCCGCGACCATGGCGGCGTGATCTTCATCGACCTGCGCGACCGCGAGGGCCTGGTGCAGATCGTTTGCGACCCCGACCGCGCCGAGACCTTCAAGACAGCCGAGGATGTGCGCAACGAGTTCTGCCTGAAGATCGTCGGCAAGGTGCGGGCGCGCCCGGCGGGCACCGAAAACAGCAACCTGGTCAGCGGCAAGATCGAGGTGCTGGCGCATGAGCTCGAAGTGCTCAACCCCAGCGTGACGCCGCCGTTCCAACTCGACGACGACAACCTGTCGGAGACGGTGCGCCTGACGCACCGCGTGCTCGACCTGCGCCGGCCGCCGATGCAACGCAACATGATGCTGCGTTACCGAGTCGCCATGGAGGTGCGCAAGTTCCTCGACGTCAACGGCTTCATCGACATCGAAACGCCGATGCTGACCAAGAGCACGCCCGAGGGCGCGCGCGACTACCTGGTGCCGAGCCGCGTGCACGAAGGCGAGTTCTTCGCGCTGCCGCAATCGCCGCAACTCTTCAAGCAGTTGCTGATGGTGGCCGGCTTCGACCGTTACTACCAGATCGTGAAGTGCTTCCGCGACGAAGACCTGCGCGCTGACCGCCAGCCCGAGTTCACGCAGATCGACATCGAGACCTCGTTCCTCACCGAGGAGGAAATTCGCACGATGTTCGAGGGCATGATCCGCAGCACCTTCGAGCACGCGATCGGCGTCAAGCTGCCGCCGTTCCCGGTGATGCTGTACGCCGACGCGATGCGGCTCTACGGCTCGGACAAGCCCGACCTGCGCGTCAAGCTCGAACTGACCGAACTCACCGACGTGATGGTCGACGTCGACTTCAAGGTCTTCTCGGGCCCGGCGACGACGCCCGGCGGTCGCGTGGTCGCGCTGCGCGTGCCGGGCGGCGCCGAGATCAGTCGCGGCGAGATCGACGCCTACACCGAGTTCGTGAAGATCTACGGCGCCAAGGGGCTGGCCTGGATCAAGGTGAACGATGTTGCCAAGGGCCGCGAAGGCCTGCAATCACCGGTGGTGAAGAACCTGCACGACCAGGCGTTGTCCGAAATCATGCGGCGCACCGGCGCGGCCAACGGCGACCTGTTGT
>JANOEG010000374.1:0-8134 GCA_031413095.1 Burkholderiales bacterium
GCCGAGGCCCAGCGCAAACAGCAGTTCGGTGATGCTGGGCACGAGGCTGGCGATGCGTACGGTCATGGGCCAGCACATGCTACGGGTGAACCCGTAAACGAGCGCTGGCGGCCAGCGGAGCCTGCTCCGGCTGGTCAGAAAACAACATTTTTCTCGCCCCGTCTGCACGCGGGCTTGTCATTCCTGAATAATCACGATTCCCTGCCTGGAAGCGGCGCCTTTGCTTGAGTTCTTCGAGCCGGCTCAAAGCTCCACCTAGGTTTCTTTGTGTTTGGATAAGGAGCTTGCCGAATGGGCAACAAGTTGTACGTAGGCAACCTGGCCTACAGCGTCCGCGACGAATCGCTGCAGTCCTCTTTTGGACAATTTGGAACCGTCACGTCCGCCAAGGTCATGATGGATCGTGAAACCGGTCGCTCGAAGGGCTTCGGCTTTGTAGAGATGGGCAGCGATGCCGAGGCGCAAGCCGCGATCAACGGCATGAACGGTCAGCCGCTCGAAGGCCGCCCGATCGTCGTCAACGAGGCCCGTCCGCGCGAAGAGCGTCCGGGCGGCTTCGGCGGCGGCGGTGGTGGCCGCAGCGGCGGCGGTGGCGGTTATGGCGGCGGTGGTAGTGGCGGTGGCGGTTATGGCGGCGGCGGTAGTGGCGGCGGCGGCGGCTACGGTGGTGGTGGTGGCGGCGGTGGCCGCAGCCCCTACGGCGGTGGCGGCGGCGGTGGCCGCAGCGGCGGTGGCGGTGGTGGCCGCAGCGGTGGCGGCGGCTACGGCGGTGGTGGTGGCAGCGGTGGCGGCAGCTACGGTGGCGGTGGTGGCCGCGGCCAAGGCTACTGAGGCCTTTCGCTCCAGCTCAGAAAAAAGGCGCCTACGGGCGCCTTTTGTTTTGTCGCAGCCGCTCTCAGAACACGGTCAAAGCACCAGAGCAGCCTTGACGAAAACTTCGTCTTTGCGCTGCTTGCCGGGTTGGATGGTGGCACGCGTAGCGCCAACGCTGACGTTGCGGCCGAGGCCGACGCGGTGCTGAAACACCAGCGACAGGGTGCGCGTGTCGTCGCGGGCCGCAGCGATGCCCAGCGCTGCGTCAGAGGCTCGGCGGTAACGCCCAGCCTGCCAGACCGCCCGCAGCGAGTCGCGCGCCGTCAGGTGCAGCACGCCCAGCCAGCGCGCCGCGCTGTCGGTCAGCACGCGCTGGCCGTCGCGATCGATGAAGCCGGCCTGCAGCTTCTGCTCCGACTCGACGCCGAAGCCACCGATCTGGCCACGCACGATCGCTTCGACGAAACCGTCGGCGCCGCGGCCGAGGCGATCGGCTTCGACGTCGACACGGTCGCCGGCGTTGAGCTCCATCGTCAGCCGCGTGAACCACGGCGCCGGGTTCCAGCCGAACTGCGCGCCGGCACCACGCGTCGGGTGCAGGCGCCCACCCGGGCGCACACGCTCGGCGTCGATGCGCAACTGCACCCAGCCTTCGCTGTTGAGCGGGCCGGCGAACCAGATGCCCGGGTGCCAGCGCCGCTCGACGTATTGGCCGCCAGCGATGCCGGCCGCCGGGTCGTCGCGCGTCATGACCTGTTCGGTCCACAGATAGGTCTCGAACTCGTGGGCATCGAAACCGAGCAAGGGGACCTCGCCCCAGCGGCGGATGACCTCCACTTCAAAGCGGCGCACGCCAGCTTGATCGACGAAGCCGTTGTCGTTGCGAAAGCGCGGCGCGATGTCGTCGAAGTCGGCATTGACGATCCAGTGGTCGGTGCGGCGGTTCCAGCGCAGTTCGAGCCAGTGGCCGTTCTCCGCGGTGGTGCGCGTGGCCTGGCCTTGTGCGTCGAAGCCGGCCGTCGTGCGCGAGCCGACGAGTCGAGCCCGCAACTGGTCTTGCGCGCTCGGCGACCAGTACACATCGGCGCCGGCCATGGTGTTGCGGCCGCGTGTGCCGTAGTCGCGATCGCTCAACAGGGCGCCGCTGGTGAAGTCGCCGTCGTGGCGACGTGCGCGCAAAAGCGTCGCCTGCGAAGCGCCGTCCTGCGCAAACACGCCGGTGCCGAAGGCACCCGGCCGCAACACCAGGCCGCCGCCTTCGTCGCGCAGCGTCAACGCCGTGGCATCGGCCTTGGGCGCTCGCCAGGTGGCCCGCAGGCCGTAGCGCGGGTCGGTGACCGAGCGCGAGTAAAAGCCTGCGATCGGCTGATCGATGACGTCGGTGCTCTCCAGGAAGAACGGTCGCTTCTCCGGCACCGACAGCGCAAAGCGCGTGTTGCCGGCGAGCTGCGGGGCATCGAGTTCGACCTGCGAGAAGTCGGGGTTCAGCGTCGCGTCGAGCACCCAATCAGCGCGCGGGCGCCATTTGATGTCGGCGCCGAGCGAGGCCTTGTTCTCTTCATGCACCAGGACACCGCCGCTGCGCTCGCGCGTGCCGCGCAGCGTCAGCTCGGGGCGCAGCATCAGCAGGCTGTGCTGACGCGCGCTCTCGGCCGCGGCTTCGAGGCCTTCGATGACTTGCATCTCGGCAATGAACGACATGCCGTCCTTGGTCAGCGGCGCCGACAGCAGCAGCGTGCTCGACGCGCGCGGCACGCTGCGCGCGACCATCAGGCGCCACGGCGCGCCGCCGTCGTGCGGGTAGCGCAATGCAATGAATGGCAGGCGAACTTCTACGCTGTAGCCATCGGCAAGACGCGCCGCGGCCGCCTCCACATCGAAATCAGGCGCGAAGTCTTCGCTGTCGCCGGCGGCAATGTACATGCCGTCGGCAATCACACCCGCCGCGTTGACGCGCACGAACTGCGCGGCGCGCCGATCACCGACGGCATCGACCAGGACGGCGATGAAATCCTGGTCGCGCTTGACCTGGTCGCGGCGCGTCAGCGGCGCGCGGATGTCCTGCGGCGACGGGTCATAGGCGCGGACGCCGATGACCAGCGCGTCAGCCTGCGCCACCACCTGCACCGTGGTCCGGTAGCCGGCGGGCGGCGGTTGCCTGTCGGTTGGCAGGAATTGCACAAACCGCTCGTGCAGCGGCGCGCGTTGCCACACCGGCTCGTCAAGGCGGCCATCGAGCGTGAGCTTCTCGCCGGCGTCGAGCGCGAGCGCCCGTGGCTGCGAGGGCTGGATTGGCTGCGCCAACGCCGATGTCGCCCAGGCGGCAAGAAAGAAGACCAGCGATGCGGCAACAACGCATCGCAACAGCGTCCAGATCGGATGCATTCGAAGATTCCCATGCGCTGCGGCGTTGCGACGCTCGCGGCGCGTTGACTCAAGGGGCGGACCTGCACGCCTTGGCGTGGGCCGCATCGGGGGCTGCAATCTGCAGCTAGCCGAGGATGTCCTTCGTTGTCATGGGAACCTCTCCTTGCAGCGTCAGGCGCTCGCGGTGGGAAGGCGCGCAATTTAGCGGCGCTCTTCTGCCAAGGCAACCCCCACTGTTGCCTAACGAGCACACCTTCGCGCGGCGCGTGGATTCTCAAAGAGCGACGCGGCGCCGGCTTGCGTGCGGCCGTGCGCCAACGCCTACTGGCCGCGCCGCTTCTTGCGCCCGCGCCCGGCAAACAGCTTGTCGAACAGCGGGTTCGGCAGCAGGCGCATCAGCTTGGCAATGACGCCCATCTGCCATGGAATCACACGGTAGCTGACGCCAGCGTCGATCGCGCGAAAGGCGCGCTCGGCAAACTCGTCGGCATTCAGCTTGAAGGGCATGCCGTAGGTGTTGCCGGCGGTCAAAGGGGTCGCCACATAGCCCGGCACGATGGTCACGATCTTGACGCCTGAGCCGCGGCACTCGCCGCGAAGGCTCTCGCAATAGGCCACAACGGCGGCCTTGCTGGCGCAGTAGGCGCCGTGGCCGGGCAGGCCGCGGATCGCCGAAACGCTGGCGATGCCGACCAGCGCGCCTGAGCCGCGCACGCGCATGGCCGCCAGAAACGGATGGAAGGTCGCCGCAGTGCCGACGTTGTTGAGTTCGAACATGTCTCGCATCATGTCCAGGTCTTCGCGAACTTCGGTGTCCATGCCGACGCTGACGCCGGCACTGGCGATCACGACATCGGGCACGCCCTGCGCAGCGATGCAGCGCTGCCCCGCGCCGACGATGCTGTCGATCTGTTGCACGTCGGCAGCGTAGGCGATGCAACGCTCGGGGCCCAGGCCCTGCGAACGCGCCCAGCTCTCCAACTCGCCGACGCGGCGTGCGGACAGTGCAAGGCGCCACCCGGCTTTGGCATAGCGCGCAGCAAGTGCCTGGCCGATGCCGCTCGACGCGCCAGTGATGAACACCAGCGGTGCACTCATGAAGCCGTTACGATGATGAGAGCGAGCGCGCCTGTCACTTCTTTGCCGGACCTTCGAACGTCGCGCGCAGCGGCCCGCCAAGCTTTGCCGTCCGCGACAGGTTGTCGTACTCCAGCGAGGCCACACGCAGCTCGCTCGTGCCCTGGCGCAACAGCACCGGCAGGTGCGACTTGACGCGCTCGGTGTCGAGAAAGGCGTGCAGGAACTCGCTTTCGAACTCGATTGCCGCGCCCGCTGCGGTGGCTTCGCGCCGCACCCGCGCGCCGCCCTGCAACTGGACTTGCGTTGCCTCGCCGTTGCTGACCGCCAAGCGTGCGCTGGCCACCGTGACGCTGCCGTCCGGCGCCGTGGCGCGGATCGTCGGCTGGTCGATTTCCATTGTGTCGGTGTCTGGGTAGTGGCGCATCCGCACGCCTTGCACCTGCACGCGCAGCGCGCCATTGGCGGCAAACCGCTGCAGCGTGAAGCTCTGCATCGTGTAGTCCGGCTCGTGGCGCGGCGGCGTGGCCTCGCGCGGCGCATCAGGGCGCGGCGTGTTGCTGACCAGCCACCAAGTGGCCAGCGCCAGCAGCGCCATCAGGATCAGCGGCAGGTAGGCCGAGACGAACTGCCCGACATGCCACCAAATGGGCTGGCGCGGCCGCGGCGGCGGGTTCTGCGGGCCCGACGCCGGCAGCGGGTCGAGCGGTTGCAGCAGGCTTTCGAGGTCGAGCGCCATCGTGCTCAGGCCAGCGCAGGGCCGCTCCCAAGCGTCGGCATGAGCCTTCCCTCGGGGGAGTGCGAGCGGAGCGAGCGAGGGGCTGTCATGTCACCAGCGCCGGGCCGCTCCCAAGCGTCGGCCTGAGCCGTCCCTCGGGGGAGTGCGAGCGCAGTGAGCGAGGGGCTGTCATGTCAGCGTGAGTCCAGGGTCGTCAGGTGACCTTGCAGCAATGCGGCATAGCGCCCGCTGGCCATCAGCAGCAGGTCGCAACACTCGCGCGCCGCGCCCTGGCCCCCACACGCGCTGGTGATGTGATGCGCCACGGCACGCACTTCGGCATGTGCATTCGGCGGCGCGCAAGCGAACGCGGCATGCTCGAACAGCGGCAGGTCGGGCCAGTCGTCGCCCATCACGGCGACATCGGCCCAATCGGCCGCCAACGTCTGCAGCAGCTCGTGGGCCGCGGCGAGCTTGTCGGCGACACCGAAACGCATGTGCTGCAGACCGAGATCGGCGACCCGGCGACGCACCGCCAGCGAATCGCGCCCGGTGATGATGACCGGCGTGATGCCGCCTTGTACGAGCAGCTTCAAGCCCTGGCCGTCGAGCGCATGAAAGGCTTTGAAGCCCTCGCCATGCTCGCCGATGTAGAGGCTGCCGTCGGTGAGCACGCCATCGACATCGAAGATCGCGGCCTTGATGCCGAGGCCACGGCCCTGGGCCTTGAGTAGCAACTCGGGCGCAAACGACAGCGCCGGCATCAGATCACCTTCGCGCGCATCAAGTCGTTCGAGTTGAACGCGCCGACGAGCACACCGGTCTCGTCGACGACGAGCATGCAGTTGATCTTGAACTGTTCCATCAGGTCGGCAGCCTCTGCCGCCAGGCGGTCAGCGCGGATCGCACGCGGGTTGGCGTGCATCACTTCACCCGCCTTGATGGTGCGCAGGTCGATGCCTTTTTCGATCAGGCGGCGCAGGTCGCCATCGGTGAAGACGCCGATCGGCCGTCCCGCCGCGTCGATGACCGCCGTGGCGCCCATGCCCTTGCCACCCATCTCGCGCAGCATCTCGGTGAAGGCGGTGTCCGACGTGACACGCGGCACCTTGTCGTCCTTGCGCATCAGGTCGCGCACATGGACCAGCAGCTTGCGGCCGAGCGCGCCGCCAGGGTGCGAGCGCGCGAAGTCGCCCTCTTCGAAACCGCGCGCGTCGAGCAGCGCCACCGCCAGCGCGTCGCCGAGCGCCATCTGCGCCGTCGTGCTCGCGGTTGGCGCGAGGTTCAGCGGGCAGGCTTCCTGCTCGACGGTGGACAGCAGCACCGCGTCGGCGTGTTCGGCCAGCGTCGATTGCGGTTTGCCAGTGATCGCGATCAGCGGCACGCGCGCGCGCTTCAGCACCGGCAGCAGGACGTTCAACTCATCGCTCTCGCCGGAGTTGGAGATGGCGATGACGACGTCGGCCGCGGTCACCATGCCGAGGTCGCCGTGGCTGGCTTCGGCCGGGTGGACGAACATGGCGGGCGTGCCGGTCGAGGCCAGCGTGGCCGCGATCTTGCGGCCGACATGGCCGCTCTTGCCCATGCCCATGACGACGACACGACCGCTGCTGGCCAGGATCGTCCGCACCGCCTGCGTGAAACTCGACGACAGCCGCGCCTTCGCGCCAAGCAGCGCCTGTGCTTCGATGTCGAGCGTGCGCGCCGCCAGCGCGAGCGCGCGGTCAGCGTCGAATGGAACAGCGTCGGCCATGAAATCTCGTGTTCTACTGCGGCGGATTCTAGGCACAAGGTCTGCGACGGATCGACGCTGATGGCCTCTACCCTCGAACTCGTCCTGCTCTATCTGGTGGCCGCCGTGCTCGGCGTGGTCGTCTGCCGCTCGCTGAAGCTGCCGCCGATGCTCGGCTACCTCGTCGTCGGCGTCTTGATCGGCCCCAATGCACTCGCGCTGGCCAAGGACTCGGCGGCGGTGCAGTACCTGGCCGAGTTCGGCGTCGTCTTCCTGATGTTCGTCATCGGCCTCGAATTCAATCTGCCGAAGCTGCGCGCGATGCGCTCCCTGGTCTTCGGATTGGGCCTGTCGCAAGTGACGCTGACGATTGCCGGCGCTGTCGTCGGCAACGGCCTGCTGATCTGGTTGTTCGCCTTCACGTCGAGAGAGTGGGAGCTCAGCTATGCCGGTGCGCTGGTGCTCGGCAGTGCGTTTGCCATGTCATCGACCGCGATCGTCGTCAAGCTGATGGCCGAGCGGCTCGAACTGGAGTCCGACCACGGCAAGCGCGTCATGGGCGTGCTGCTGTTCCAGGATCTGGCCGTCGTGCCGTTGCTGGTGCTGATCCCGGCGCTCGGCCAATCGGGCGGCGAGATGGCGGCCTCGCTGGGTTGGGCCGTGGTGAAGGCCACCGCGCTGCTGGCGCTGCTGCTGACCGGCGGCCAGCAGGCGATGCGCTGGTGGCTGACGCTGGTGGCGCGGCGCAAGAGCGAAGAGCTGTTCGTGTTGAACCTCCTGCTGGTCACGCTGGGCCTGGCCTGGATGACCGAACACGCCGGGCTGTCATTGGCGCTCGGCGCTTTCGTTGCCGGCATGCTGGTCGCCGAGACCGAATACAAGCACCAAGTCGAAACCGACATCCGGCCCTTCCACGATGTGCTGCTCGGTCTGTTCTTCATCACCATCGGCATGAAGCTCGACTGGCGGCCGGTGGCGGACCAGTGGTTTCTGGTGTTTCTGTTGACCCTGGCGCCGGTGTTCGCCAAGTTCATGCTCGTCGCGTTGCTGGCTCGCGGCTTCGGCGCGGCCGAGGGCACCGCCTTGCGCACCGGTTTGTATTTGGCGCAGGCCGGCGAGTTCGGCTTCGTGCTGCTGACGCTCGGCGCCGATGGCGGCCTCGTCGCACCGCAGTGGATGAGCCCGGTGCTGGCCAGCATGGTGCTGTCGATGATCGCCACGCCCTTCATCATCATGTACAGCAACCGCATCGTCGGGCGCTTGAGCTCATCGGACTGGCTGATGCAGTCGGTGGCGCTGACGTCGATCGCCAAGAAGTCGATCGCCACCGAAGCCCACGTCATCATTTGCGGCTACGGCCGCAGCGGCCAGAACCTGGCGCGCCTGCTGGATGGCGAGCGCATCGCCTACATGGCGCTCGACCTCGA
>JANOEG010000375.1:0-11007 GCA_031413095.1 Burkholderiales bacterium
AATCGACGGCGGGTTGTTTTTCGGCCGGTCCGCCGAGGCCGCGCCAATAGAGCTGGCCGAGATAGTAGAAGCCGCCGGCACGGTCCTCGTCCTGCAAGCCTTCTTCGAGAAAGCGCCGCGCGCGCTTCCAATCTTGCTTGGCGAAAGCTTCGATGCCGCGGTCAATTTTTGAGCCGCCGAACATGGCTAGACCGAGAAGCTCACGCCGCAGCCGCAAGCGGAGGTGGCGTTCGGGTTCTTCACTTTGAAGGAGGCGCCGATCAGCTCATCGACCCAGTCGACTTCGGAGCCCAACAAGAAGGGTAGCGACACAGGATCAACGAACAGCCGCGCGCCATCGCGTTCGATCACCACGTCATCGCCATTGGCGTTCGCCGCGACGCCAATCTCGTACTGAAAGCCCGAGCATCCCCCGCCCTCAACGGCGACGCGAAGCCCTGCGCCAGCCGGTTCGGCGGCGACGACGGCCTTAATGCGCTGAGCGGCGGCGGCGGAGAGTGCGATGTCAGTCATGCGTTAACGATGCGCCTTAGGCGGTTTCTCAAGTGGTCACCGCCCATATATGGTCTCACCCTTGAGTGTGAAGGAGAAGCCGGTTCGTGGTTGACGGGCAGAAAGCTGTAAAACGCGCCAAAGTGAAGGCGGCGGGTGGCTATGAGCGGCCGCCGCGGGCGGTTTACGCCACCGACCCGGCGCGTTCGCGCGGGCGGCTTTTCGCGGAACCCGAAAGCCGGACCCGCAATCCTTTCGAACGCGATAAGGATCGGATCGTCCATTCGAGCGCCTTCCGGCGGCTGAAGGGCAAGACGCAGGTGTTCGTCGCCCACGAGGGCGATCACTACCGCACCCTGAAGCATGGCGACGCCAAGGCGATGCGGTCGTTACGCCAGCATGTCGGCATGATCTTCCAGAACTTCAACCTGTTCCCACACCTGACCGTCGGCCGCAACGTCATGCTCGCCCCGACGCTGGTGAAAGGCCGCTCGGCGGGTGATGCCGAAGCGGCGGCGCGCAAGCTGCTTGAGCGTGTGGGTTTGGCCGAGAAGTTCGACGCCTGGCCCGACCAGCTCTCCGGCGGCCAGCAGCAGCGCGTGGCGATCGCGCGCGCGCTGGCTATGGAGCCGAGCGTGATGCTCTGCGACGAGATCACGTCGGCGCTCGACCCGGAACTCGTCGGCGAGGTGCTGAAGGTCGTCGAGGGCCTGGCCGATGAAGGCATGACGCTGCTGATGGTCACGCACGAGATGAACTTCGCGCGCAAGGTCAGCGATCGCGTGGTCTTCATGCACGCCGGCCGCATCCATGAGATGGGCCCGCCGCAGACGTTGTTCGATGCGCCGCAGACCGCGGAGCTGAAGCAGTTCCTGTCAGCCTTGCACTGACAGCCGCGCGTCGAGAGTCAACCGCCGCATAGCACGCGCCTGAGGAACGGCTGGAGGTGGCCAAGCACGGCTTCTGGCGCTTCTTCAGCCAGCAGGTGCCCGGCATCGATGGCTGCGCCTTCGACATGCTGCGCCCATTCGCGCCAGGTGGAGATCGGGTCCGGCGCGCCTGAACTCCACAACACCTGCACCGGGCACTCGATCTTCCGGCCGGCAGCCCGGGCTTCGCGGTCGTGCGCCAGGTCGAGGCTGGCGCCGGCGCGGTAGTCTTCCATCATGGCGTGGCGCACTGACTCTCTGGCAAACGCCGCGTGGTAGCAGGCACGCGCAGCGGGCGCTATGCGGGCCGGATCGAGGGCCATGGCACGCAGCGTCCAGTCCAGGAAGTAGGCCGGGTCTGATCGCAGCAGTCGCTCCGGAAGGTCATAGGGCTGCGCGAACAGGTACCAGTGGTAGGCCTTCAGGCCGAACTCCATGCCGGCGCGCTGCCACATCGTCTCGGTCGGGATGACAGTGAGAGAGCTGAAGCAGCGCACGGCCTGCGGATGATCAAGGGCCAGTCGGTAGCCGACGCGCGCGCCGCGGTCGTGGCCGACGACGGCGAAGCGCTCGAAACCGAGGTCGCGCATCAGGGCCAACACGTCACCGGCCATGGCGCGCTTGCAGTAGGCCGAGTGCGGCGGTCCGCCCGCAGGCCCGGTGCTGTCGCCATAGCCCCGCAGGTCCGGCGGCGCCACCGCGGTGAAGTCTCTGGCCAGCGCCGGAGCGATCTGGTGCCAGGCGACGTAGGTCTGGGGATAGCCATGCAACAGCAGCACCGGCGGGCCGCTGCCGCCCACCACGGCGTGAACCTCGGACTCGGTGAGACGCAGCCTGTGCGTTCTGAATCCGGGGAACAGAGGATCGTCGTTCACACCGTCTCAGTGTTCGTAGACCCGATCGAGATCGACAAAACCCTTGACCTCGATCGGGTTGCCGCTCGGGTCGCGGAAGAACATCGTCCACTGCTCGCCGGGCTGGCCGGCGAAGCGCAAGTGCGGATCGATCACAAACAGGGTGCCGGCAGCGCGCAGCCGCTGAGCCAGCGCCTGCCAATCATCGGCCTGCAACACCAGGCCCAGGTGTGGCATCGGCACCAGCGTGTCACCGACGCGGCCGGTGTTCGTCGTTGCAAACGGCGCGCCCAGGTGCAGGGAAATCTGGTGGCCAAAGAAGTCGAAATCGACCCACGTCTGCGTGCTGCGGCCTTCGGCGCAACCGAGCACGCCTCCGTAAAACGCGCGGGCGGCCTGCAGATCGTGCACGTGATAAGCAAGGTGAAAGAGGGCGCGCATCGTGGGGCTGACGGGTTTCGTGGCATCGTATCGTCATGTCGCGTTCTTGGAAGCTCATCACTGTCTGGTTGCTGATCGCCACCGCGCTGTTCCTCGCCGTACAGGCGATGCAGCACCGCGCCGAGCGTGCTCGTTTTTCGTTCGACGCGGCGAGCGGACGCATCGAGTTGAGGCGTGCGCCGGACGGGCACTTCTACTGGCCAGGGCGGATCAACGGTGTGGCGGTGGACTTTCTCGTTGACACCGGCGCCACAAGCACCGCGCTGCCGCTGGCCTTGGCGCAGCAAGCCGGGCTCGTGCTCGAAGGCTCCGTGCGCTCGTCCACCGCCGGCGGCGTGGTCGATGGCCGGCTGGCCCGTGCCGATGTCTCGCTGCAAGGCGGTGTTGTGGCCGAGCGCTTGCGAGTGGGTGTGTTGCCGCGGCTCGATGCACCGCTGCTCGGCATGGATGTGATTTCGAAACTGCGCCTGACCCAACGTGACGGCGTGCTGACGCTGGAGCCGATGCGATGAACAAATGCGTGTTGGCATGGCTGCTGAGCGCCGCCGCTTTCTGTGCGCAGGCACAACCGGCCGCAGCCTGCCCTCCGCAAGCCACGGCGCCGACGCCGCAGCAGGTGAAGGACGCGCAGGCGCAAGCCAAGGACCGCGGCTTCTTGTGGCGCGTCAGCAAGGACGGCCGCACGCACCACCTCTTCGGCACCATCCATGTCGGCAAGCTCGAATGGGCCTTCCCCGGCGCGAAGCTGCGCGCTGCACTCGCCGATGCGCAGACGGTGGCCTTCGAACTCGACCCGCTCGACCCCGCGGTGCAAACGAGCCTGCGCACTGCCGGCGCCGGCAGCACCAAACTGCCGGCGGCGCTCGACGAGCAACTGAAACGCGAGATCCAGCGCGCTTGCATCCCGGCACAGATCCTGGCTGGCCTGCACCCGATGATGCAGGCCATGACGGCGATGATGGTGGACGCCGCGCGCGACGGTCTGCAGGTGGCGTACGGGCAGGAGTTTGTGCTCGCCGGCGCCGCCAAGGCGCGCAAGCTGCGCACGGTTTCGCTCGAAACGCCGCAGCGGCAGCTGGCAGCGATCATCCCCGACGACCCGGTGCAGGCCGAGCGCCTGTTGGCCTCCACGCTCGAGCAGATGCAAAGCGGCCTCGGCCGCCAGGTGCTGCTGCGCATGGCCGCGGCCTGGGAGCGCGGGGATCTGGACGAGATCGAGCACTACGAGCGCTGGTGCGACTGCGTGAAGACCGCCGAAGACCGCGCCATGCTGGTGGCGCTCAACGACGAGCGCAACCCGGCGATGGCCGAGCGCATCGAAGCCCTTCACGGTGAGGGTCAGCGCCTGTTCGTCGCCGTCGGCGCGCTGCACATGACCGGGCCTATGGCGCTGCCGGCGCTCCTTCAAGCGCGCGGTTTTCGTGTCGAACGCGTGGACTTTCGCTAGGATCGCCGACAACAACACCAGGAGACACGCATGGCCGATTCATCGCAGAACTTCAGCAAGCTCGTTCCGGGTTTCGACTTCCTGCAAGGGCTGGTCAAGAACGCCGGCTCGGCGCTGCCGTCGATCGGCCAGTGGGTGGCGCCGACGCTGAACCCCGAAGAGCTCGAAAAACGCATCGAAGAGCTGCGCACAGTGCAGTTCTGGCTGGAGCAGAACGCGCGCATGCTGGCCGCCACCATCCAGGCCCTCGAAGTGCAACGCATGACGCTGTCGACGCTGAAGACGATGAACGTACCGCTGACGGCGCTGCGCGATTCGCTCAAGGTGCCTGAGCCGATGGCGGCGATGGCCGCACCCGAGACGAAAGCGACAGCGCGCGGTGGCCGCAAACCGTCGCCCGCCGAAGCCGCCACGCCAGCGGTCGATCCGATGCAATGGTGGGGCGCGCTGACCAAACAGTTCACCCAGCTTGCGGCCACGGCGATGAAAGACAGCGCCGGTGATGCCACCAAGTCGCTGGCCGGCGCCATGGTCAAGCAGAGCTTCGACGCTGCCGAAGAAACGCTGAAAAAGGCGGTCCGAGCCCCGGGCAAGGTCGCTGGCGCGGTGGCCAAGGCCGCTGTCAAGTCGGCACAGACGGCGTCGGGGGCGCGCAAGCGCAGCGCCCCGCGACGGTAGGCGCGGCCTGCACGCCATGCCGCGCTTCATCGTCGGCCACGCCACGCACCCGGACTGGAAAGGGGCGCTGGCTCTGGCGGCGGGGCAGATCGACCGCCAGCAGGGCGGCCAAGACGCAGCGCTGGGCCTGGTGTATTTCACTGACCACTACGCGCCGCATGCGCAGGCGCTGTACGACGCCTTGCACGCGCGCTGGCCGGGCGTGGCCTGGGCCGGCACGGTGGGCATTGGCGTCTGCGCCAGCGGCGTCGAGTACTTCGACGAGCCGGCGCTGGTGCTGATGCTGTCGACGCTGCCGCAGGGCCGCTTCCGCGTTTTCTCTGGCGCCAAGCCGCTCGGGCAGATCGAGCCGGCCACCGCGCTCGTGCACGCCGACGCCAGCGCGCACGAGCTGGCCGAGCTGCTCGACGACCTGTCGGCGCGCACCTCCAGCGGCTACCTCTTCGGCGGCGTGGCCGCGTCGCGCACGCGTAGTTGCCAGATCGCCGAGGGCGTTTACGAAGGCGGCTTGTCGGGTGTGGCCTTCACGCGCGACGTCGGCATCGTCTCGCGCGTCACGCAGGGCTGCCAGCCGATCGGCCCGCAGCGCCGCATCACGGGGGCCGAGCGCAATGTCGTCACCGAACTCGACGGCCAGCCCGCCCTGCAATGCCTCCTCAGTGACTTGAAACTGACCTTGGATGAGCCCCGTCAGGCCATGCTCGCGTTGCGCGGCACGCTGGTTGGCCTGGCCGCGCCGAGCGCGCCACTGCCGGTCAACGCGACAGAAAAATCGCGAGCACGTCATCGTGCTTTTGGCGACGACGTGCGCGTGCGCCACCTGGTCGGCCTCGACCCGGGGCGTCACGGCGTGGCGGTGGCCGACACGGTGGAGTCCGGCATGACGCTGGCCTTTTGCCACCGCGACGTCGCCGCCGCGCGGCGCGACCTGACGCGCATCTGCGCCGAAATCCGCGAAGAGCTGGCCCCCGAGCCGGCCGAGCTGGCCACAGCCGTCGGCTCGGCCCCGGCCTCTCCGGCCGACAGCGCATCGCGCATCCGCGGAGCCGTGTACGTGAGCTGCGCCGGCCGCGGCGGCCCGCACTTCGGCGCGCCGTCGGCCGAGCTGCAGATCATCCGCCACGCGCTGGGAGACGTGCCGCTGGCCGGCTTCTTCGCCGGCGGCGAGATCGGGCACCAGCACCTCTACGGCTACACCGGCGTCCTGACGGTCTTCACCGGAGACGCCTGAAGCGATTGCTGCGCGCCACGCAAAGGCGTGCGCAAGCACAGCGGCCCAGTGGTCGGCTGCGGCCCGGTAAAGTGTGGGCACCATGAACGCGCCGCTGCCCATCGAACTCGCCGAACGCGCGCAACGCCAGCAGACCGTGATCGCAGCCTTGAGTGCTGTGCTGCCCGCACACGCGCTGCTCTGGCAGGGCGAAGACACGGTGCCGTATGAGTGCGACGGCTTGACCGCCTACCGCCAATTGCCGCTGGCAGTGGCGTTGCCAGAAACCGAGGCGCAGGTCGCTGCGGTGCTCAAAGCCTGCCACGCGCTCCAAGTGCCCGTCGTCGCGCGCGGCGCAGGCACCGGCCTGTCGGGCGGCGCGATGCCGCATGCGCTGGGCGTGACGCTGGGGCTGGCGAAGTTCAACCAGATCGTCAAGATGGACAAGACGTCGCGCACGGCGGTCGTGCAATGCGGCGTGCGCAATCTGGCGATCAGCGAAGCGGCTGCGCCGCTCGGCCTGTACTACGCACCGGACCCGTCCTCGCAGATCGCCTGCACGATCGGTGGCAACGTGGCCGAGAACTCGGGCGGCGTGCATTGCCTGAAGTACGGCTTGACGCTGCACAACGTGTTGAAGGTGCGCGGCTTCACCGTCGCGGGCGAGCCGATCGAGTTCGGCAGCGACGCACTCGACGCACCGGGGCTCGATCTGCTGCCGCTGATCGTCGGCAGCGAAGGCATGCTGGCGGTGACGCTCGAAGTGACCGTGAAGCTCGTGCCCAAACCAAAACTCGCGCGCTGCATCATGGCCAGCTTCGACGACGTGCGCAAAGCCGGCGATGCGGTGGCGTCGATCATCGCCGAGGGCATCATCCCGGCGGGGCTGGAAATGCTCGACAAGCCGATGACCGCCGCGGTCGAAGACTTCGTGCACGCCGGCTACGACTTGGATGCCGAAGCGATCCTGCTCTGCGAATCCGATGGCACACCCGAAGAAGTGGCCGAAGAGATCGATCGCATGGAGGCGGTACTGCAACGCTGCGGCGCCACGCGCATCGAGGTCAGCCGCGACGAAGCGCAGCGATTGAAGTTCTGGAGCGGGCGCAAGAACGCCTTCCCGGCCAGCGGGCGCATCAGCCCCGACTACATGTGCATGGACTCGACGATCCCGCGCAAGCGCCTGGCCGACATCCTGATTGCCATCGGCGAAATGGAAAAGAAGTACGGCCTCAAGTGCTGCAACGTCTTCCATGCCGGCGACGGCAACCTGCACCCGCTGATCCTGTTCGACGCCAACGACCCGGACCAGTTGCACCGCTGCGAACTGTTCGGCGCCGACATCCTGGAAACCAGCGTCGCGATGGGCGGCACAGTCACCGGTGAGCATGGTGTCGGCGTCGAGAAACTCAATTCGATGTGCGTGCAGTTCACGCCGGACGAGCGCGCGCAAATGGAAGGCGTCAAACGCGCCTTCGATCCCGTGGGCACGTTGAACCCGGGCAAGGTGATCCCGACGCTGCAACGCTGTGCGGAGTACGGGAAGATGCATGTGAAGAAAGGCTTGTTGCCCTTCCCCGAGTTGCCGAGGTTCTAGCGATGGAGGCAGAACTCGCGCGACTTGTCGATCAAGTGCAAACCGCTCGCGCAGCCAAAGGCGCGCTGCGCATCATCGGTGGCGGCACGAAAGACTTCTACGGCAACGTGCTGCATGGCGAGTGGCTCGACATCAAGCCGTTGGCCGGCATTTCGAACTACGAGCCGAGTGAGCTCGTCGTCACCGTGCGCGCCGGCACGTTGCTCGAAGAGCTCGAAGCGACGCTCGCAGAGAAGGGACAGCACCTGGCCTTCGAGCCGCCGCGCTACATCGCTCGCGGCACGGTGGGCGGCATGGTCGCGGCTGGCCTGGCCGGACCGGCGCGTGCCAGCGCCGGCGGTGTCCGCGACCATGTGCTCGGCGCGACCCTGCTCAACGGCCGCGGCCAGGTGTTGACCTTCGGCGGCCAGGTGATGAAAAACGTCGCCGGCTACGACGTGAGCCGTGCGCTGGCCGGCTCGATGGGCACGCTCGGCGTGATCTGCGAGGTCTCGTTGAAAGTGCTGCCGGTGGCGGTGGCCACCGCGACGATCCGCTTCGAATGCGACCAGCCCGAAGCGCTCAAGCGCTTGAACGCCTGGGGCGGCGAGCCGCTGCCGATCTCGGCCAGCGCCTGGTGGAGCGGCATGCTCGTGCTGCGTTTGTCGGGCGCACGCGCCGCCGTTGAGGCCGCGCAAAACCAACTCGGCGGCGACGTGATCGACCCCCCTCTGGCCGCGGCGTTCTGGCGCGGCCTGCGCGACCACGGCGACGAATTCTTCGCCACGGCGGCGAAAGCCGAAGACAAAGGCGCCGCGCTGTGGCGCTTCTCCGTGCCGCAGACCGCAGCACCGATCGCCTTGCAAGGCGAGCAACTGATCGAGTGGGGCGGCGCGCAACGCTGGCTGTGCACCAACGCCGGTGCGTCACTGGTGCGCGACGCCGCCGCAAAAGCCGGCGGCCACGTCACGCTGTTCCGCGGCCGGGACAAGAGCGCGGGCGCGTTCCATCCACTGACGCCAGCGGTGCAGAAGATCCATCACGCGTTGCGCGAGAGTTTCGACCCGGATCGCGTGTTCAACCGCGGCCGGATGTATGCCGATCTGTGATTGCACAGCAAATCGTCATGAACCACTTCAAGCCGTTCGAGGAAGATGTTCTACGGTTGCTCGCCACACCCGTGCTCGGTGCCAACACAGTCACGGCCATCCTCAAAGAGTCAGAGTTTGTCAGCTACGAGTACTCCGGGGCGGGCTACTTCGTGACCGTCCGGCACCCAACGCTTCCGCTCACCCGCACCGTGATCAGCCAGCCAACGGTGATTGGTCAATCGGACGAAGCACAGGGCGGGTTCCTGGTGTTCATAGAGAACGGCGAGCTGATGCTGGAGTGCTACACCGCCGGCACCGTTGAAATCCCCGAGAGCTTTAGAGAACAGCATGTTCACGTTGCAGCAACCTAGGTGGTTGCGCACATGGAAGAGCGCTTGCCGATAGCGATGAGTGCCATGTGGCTTATCTCAGCACGCGACATTCACGGAACCAACTCACCACTGGTGTTGCAGCGGGACACGGCCAAGGCGTTTCCGGCACGCCTCCTCTGTAGATTGTTGAAGAACTGATGCAAACCAACCTTGCCCCCGAATACAAAGGCACGCCTGACGGCGATGCCGCCGAGGCGATCCTGCGCAAGTGTGTGCACTGCGGCTTCTGCACCGCCACTTGCCCGACCTATCAACTGCTCGGCGATGAACTCGACGGGCCACGCGGCCGCATCTATTTGATCAAGCAGGTGCTCGAAGGCGCCGCGCCGACGCGCGCCACGCAGTTGCACCTCGACCTCTGTCTGACCTGCCGCAACTGCGAGAGCACCTGCCCGAGCGGCGTGCAGTACGGCCACCTCGTCGATATTGGCCGCAAGGTCGTCGAGGCCAAGGTCGAGCGGCCGCTGATGGAGCGCCTCGTGCGCACGGCGTTGAAACAAGGATTGACCTCACCGCTGTTCTCTCCGGCAATGAAGCTCGGCCAGATGGTGCGTCCGCTGCTGCCGGCGTCGCTGAAGAACAAGGTGCCCGCCAAAGGCGGGGCGCGAGCCCATCAATGGCCGACACGCGCCCACACGCGCAAGGTGCTGATGCTGATGGGTTGCGTGCAGCCGGCGATGATGCCCAACATCAACGCCGCTACGGCGCGCGTGCTCGATGCGGCTGGCATCCAGACGCTGGTCGCCGACGACGCCGGCTGCTGCGGCGCGATCCGCACACACCTGAACGATGCCGAAGGTGGATTGAACGACATGCGGCGCAACATCGACGCCTGGTGGCCACTGGTGCAAGGCCTCACGTCGGCCGGCACGGTCGAGTCGATCGTCATGAACGCGTCGGGCTGCGGCGTCACCGTCAAGGAGTACGCCCACCACTTGGCGCATGACAGCGCCTATGCCGAGAAAGCGCAACGCATCAGCGAGCTGACGAAGGACTTGTCGGAACTGCTGCCGATGCTTGTGCCGGCATTGAAGGCAAAGCTGCGCTCAACGACCACGCGGCTTGCCTTTCACCCGCCCTGCACCTTGCAGCACGGACAGCAACTGCGCGGCGGCGTCGAAGGCGGTTTGCGCGAACTCGGCTTCGACATCAGCGTGGCGATGAACGAGTCACATCTGTGCTGCGGCTCGGCCGGCACGTACAGCGTGACGCAGCCCAAGCTAGCTTATGAACTTCGTGATCGGAAGCTGGCCAACCTGGCGCCGATCGACGCACAGACCATCGTCTCGGCCAACATCGGCTGCATCCAGCATTTGCAAACGGGCACCGCAACGCCGGTGCGGCACTGGGTGGAAGTGCTCGATGCGGCGCTGAGCTGAAGCTCAGCCGATCGCCGTGCTGACGATCACGGCAACGGCAAAACATCCGCCGAGCACGCAGCCGGCCAGCACCTTGATCGCAGTAGCGGTGTCGTTGAACATGGTGATCTCCCTCTCCCCTTCGCTGATGCGCCCGTGGTCTTGAACGGTGTGCAGTGATGTTCGCCAAGCGCCGAAATTGGCGCTGTGACCGATGCACGCGACACGCGGCGGTTACCAACGAAGCGGTGACGAGATGCAGTTGCCGCGCTTGCCGCGGCAACTGCTGTATCCGCAGGTCAATGCACTGCGACTGATTTCACGCGCAGCGCCAGCAGCACACCGGCCACGAGCAGCGCCACGCCAACGAGCGTGACGGGGCCTGGCATTTCGCGGCGCAGCATAAAGGCGTAGGCCAGGGCGGCGAGGGTTTCGAAGACGATCAACTGCCCAGCCACCGCCGTCGGCAGGCGCTGGCTGGCGGCGTTCCAGCACAAGGTGCCGAGCCACGATGCGAACAGGCCGATCGAGAACATCAG
>JANOEG010000376.1:0-2577 GCA_031413095.1 Burkholderiales bacterium
CGACCGGTTCCAGATTCCGGTGTCCGATGACGACCTGGCCAAGGTGCCTTTCATCAAGCCGCCGGCCGACAGCCCCGAGATGAAATACCTGCACGAGCGCCGTGCGGCGCTCGGCGGCTACCTGCCGCAGCGCCGGCGCAAATCAGCAGCGCTGGCGATTCCGCCGATCACGACGTTCCAGCGCCTGCTCGAGAACACCGGCGAGCGCGAGATCAGCACCACGATGGCATTCGTGCAGATGCTCGGCACCCTGGTGCGCGACAAGCAGATCGGCAAACACGTCGTGCCGATCGTGCCGGATGAGTCGCGCACCTTCGGCATGGAAGGCATGTTCCGCCAGTTGGGCATCTATTCGTCAGTCGGGCAACTCTACAAGCCGCAAGACGCCGACCAGCTGATGTACTACCGCGAATCACGCGACGGCCAGGTGCTGCAGGAAGGCATCAACGAAGGCGGCGCAATGTCGAGCTGGATCGTCGCAGCTACCTCGTACAGCACGAACAACGTGCCGATGATCCCGTTCTACATCTACTACTCGATGTTCGGCCTGCAGCGCGTCGGCGACCTGGCCTGGCTGGCCGGCGACATCCGCGCGCGCGGGTTCCTGCTCGGCGGCACGGCCGGGCGCACCACGCTGAACGGCGAGGGCCTGCAGCACGAGGACGGCCACAGCCACATCATCGCCGGCACGATTCCGAACTGCATTTCGTACGACCCGACGTTCGCCTATGAGGTCGTGATCATCATCCGCGAAGGCATGCGCCGCATGTACGAGGCGCAGGAAGACGTGTACTACTACGTCACCCTGATGAACGAGAACTACCCGCACCCCGGCCTGGCGGATGCGCCCAAGGTCGACGGTGCAAGCACCGAAGAAGGCATCCTGAAGGGCCTGTACAAACTCAAGGCCGGCGCGAAGACCGCCGCATCAGGCAAGGGCAAGGGCCAACGCGTGCAGCTGATGGGCAGCGGCACGATCCTGCGCGAGGTGATGGCGGCGGCCGACCTGCTGCAGTCCGACTTCGGCGTGAGCGCCGACCTCTGGAGTGCGACGAGCTACAACGAACTGCGCCGCGACGGCATGGCCACCGAACGCTGGAACCTGCTGCACCCCACCGAGCCACGGCGCAAGAGCTGGGTCGAGACGTGCCTGGAAGGCCACGACGGCCCGGTGATCGCCTCCACCGACTACATGCGCAACTACGCCGACCAGGTGCGCGAGTCGGTGCAGGCCGCCGGGCGACGCTACGTCGTGCTCGGCACCGACGGCTTCGGCCGCAGCGACTACCGCGTCAAGCTGCGCCGTTTCTTCGAGGTCGATCGCTACTACGTCGTGGTGGCGGCGCTGAAGGCGCTCGCCGACGACGGTGCGATCAAGCCCATCGTCGTTGCCGAAGCCATCAAGAAGTACGGCTTGGACACCGAGCGCGCCGCGCCGTGGACCGTCTGAAGACCGAACCGTCGAGGATCACAGCATGAGTCAAACCATCGACATCAAGGTACCCGACATCGGCGACTTCACCGACGTGCCGGTGATCGAGGTCTTCGTCAAGGTCGGCGACACGGTGAAGGCCGAAGACCCGCTCGTCTCGCTCGAATCCGACAAGGCGACGATGGACGTTCCCGCGCCGCGCGGCGGCGTCGTGAAGGCCATCAACGTCAAACTCGGTGACAAGGTCAGCGAAGGCAGCGTGATCATGCAGTTCGAGGCCGAAGGCGGCGCGGCGGCAGCAGTGCCGGCCGAAGCCGCCAAGCCGAGCGTCAGCGCACCGCCGTCGCCGGTGAGCGCCCCGGCGGGCCTGGCCGAAGTGCGCGTGCCCGACATCGGCGACTTCAAGGACGTGCCGGTGATCGAGATCTTCGTCAAGGTCGGCGATACGGTGAAGGCCGAAGACCCGCTGGTTTCGCTCGAGTCCGACAAGGCGACGATGGACGTGCCCGCGCCGCTGTCGGGCGTGGTCAAGGAGATCCGCGTCAAACTCGGCGACAAGGTCAGCGAGGGCAGCGTGATCATGGCGGTGGCAACCGGAAGTGCGGCAGCCGCTTCGTCCGCGCCCCTCCCACCCTCACGTCATCCCGACGAAAGTCGGGATCCACCAGGAGCCGGCGCACGCGTGGATCCCGGCGTGCGCCGGGATGACGGTGGAGTACGCCGGGCTGACGGGGCGGGCATCGACGAAGCCGCCTTCGCCCTCGCCTACGCCGGCCCCACGGTGCGCAAGATGGCGCGCGAGCTCGGCGTCGACCTCGGCCGGATCAAGGGAACCGGCGCGCACGGCCGCATCGTGCGCGAGGACGTCGAGGCGTTCGCCAAGGGGGGCGGCGCCGCGGCGGCGCCGGCCGCAAAGGCGTCCGCGGCACCGGCCGCTGGCGGCGGCGTGACGGGCCTGGACCTGATTCCCTGGCCGAAAGTCGACTTCGCCAAGTTCGGGCCGATCGAGGTCAAGGAACGCGCGCGGATCAAGAAGATCTCGGCCGCGAACCTGCACCGCAACTGGGTCATGATTCCGCACGTCACGACGCACGACGAGGCCGACATCACCGACCTCGAAGCGTTCCGCGTGCAGATGAACAAGG
>JANOEG010000377.1:0-12372 GCA_031413095.1 Burkholderiales bacterium
CGCCGCCCGCCGCGCGTGGGCCGCAACCCGCGCAGCGGCGAGCAGGTGACGATCCCCGAGAAGCTGGTGCCTCACTTCAAGCCTGGGAAGGCTTTGCGCGAAGCGGTCGATGCAAGGGTGCGGGTGGCTGATCCGCCGTCAGCACCGTAGAAACTCAAAGACGCGCCCTTCGGAGGCGCGTTTTCTTTTCTACACTCTGCGCATGCGTCTTTTGGTCTGGGCCCTGCGCTTCGTCGTCTTCCTGGCGTTGTTCGCGCTGGCGCTGAACAACCAACAAGCGGTGACGCTGCACTCGTTCTTCGGCATCGAGTGGCAGACGCGGATGATCTACGTCGTGCTCGCCGCCTTCATTGCAGGCTGTGCGGTCGGTGTGCTGGCGATGGTGCCGCGCTGGTGGCGCGGGCGGCGCATCGTGTCGCAAGCACCGGCCGCGTCGCCGAGCGCCGTGGCAGCACAAGCACCACGCCCGCCGTCCATGGTTGATCACCCGTCGTCGCAGTTCGGCGCCGAAGCAGCGCTGCCGCCGCAGCGCGACAACTTCTGATGTTCGACTTCGACATCCAATGGCTCCTGATCGGCCTGCCGCTGGCTTTTGCACTCGGCTGGATCGGCTCGCGCATCGACGTGCGACAGTGGCGCAAGGAGCAGCGCGCGCAACCGAAGGCCGTGTTCAAGGGCCTGAACCTGCTGCTCAACGAACAGCCCGACAAGGCCATCGACGCTTTCATCGAAGCGGTGCAGAACGACCCCGACACGACCGAGCTGCATTTCGCCCTCGGCAACCTGTTCCGCCGCCGCGGTGAGTTCGAGCGTGCGATCCGCGTGCACGAGCATCTGCTGCAACGCGCCGACCTCTCCAACGCCGATCGCCAACGCGCGCAGCATGCGCTGGCGCAGGACTTCATGAAGGCCGGCCTGTTCGACCGTGCGGAACAGGCCTTCCGCGCGCTGGCGGGCACGCCGTTCGACACCGACGCTCGCCTGGCGCTGCTGCAACTGCATGAGCGCGCGCGCGACTGGCGGGCTTCGGCCGACGATGCGGCTCAGCTCGAGAAATCAGGCGCCGGCTCGTTCACGTCACGCATCTCGCATCACTGGTGCGAGATCGCGCTCGAAGCCGAAGCGCGCAGCGACGACAAGGCCGCGGACGCCGCACTCGCGCAGGCCCGCGAAATCGCGCCCAATGCGCCGCGGCCGTGGGTGCAGGCCGGGCAACGCCATGCTCGCAGTGGTCACCATGTCGACGCACTCGCCGCATGGAACCAGCTGCGGCAGCGCCACCCGGCCGCCTTTCCGCTGGTGGCCCTCGAGTACGCGGCAAGTGCGAAGGCGGTTGCCCAATCCGGCGAAGCGCTGGCGGCGTTGCAAGCCCTGCACGCCCAGCAGCCGTCGTCGGATCTGATGGCGGCAATTGTCGCCCTCGAAGGCAATGCAGCGCAGGCGCAGGCACGCCACGCCGAACAGCTCACCCGCCAACCGAGCCTGGCCGCGGCGGCGGCCGTGCTGCGCGACCGCGCAGAAGACGATACGAGTCGTGCGCTGGCCACCGTCGTTGAGCGCGCTGCGGCGCCGCTGGCCCGTTACCGCTGCGCCGCCTGCGGCTTCGAGGCGCAGCGCTATTTCTGGCAATGCCCCGGATGCATGGGTTGGGACAGCTTTCCGCCGCAGAGGCTCGAGGATCAGTGAGAACGATCCTGTGCATGAAGTGGGGCACCAAGTACGGCGCCGACTACGTGAATCGCTTGTACGGCATGGTGCGGCGCCATCTGCGCGGTGACTTTCGATTTGTCTGCCTCACCGACCTCAGCGCTGGCGTGCGCGCCGAAGTGCAATGCCTGCCGATCCCCGACCTCGCGCTGCCGGCTGGCATCCCCGAGCGCGGCTGGAAGAAACTGACGACGTTTTCTGCCGATCTGCACGGCCTGAAAGGCACCGCCCTCTTCCTCGATCTCGACGTTGTGATCGTCGACGACATCACACCCTTCTTCGAGCTGCCGGGCGACTTTCGCATCATCCATGACTGGAAGCGGCCCCGGCGCATCACCGGCAACTCGTCGGTCTATCGCTTCGAGCTCGGCGCGCACCCTGAGGTGCTGGAGCGCTTTCGCGCCGAGCACGAGAGCATCCGGGCGCGCCTGCGTAACGAGCAGGCGTGGCTTTCAGAGGTGATGCACGCGCAAGGCAAGCTGGCGTATTGGCCGGCCGCGTGGTGCGCGAGCTGGAAGTACCACTGCGTGCCGCGCTGGCCGATCGCCCTGTGGCGAGCTCCGTCGGTGCCAGCCGGCGCCCGCATCCTGGTGTTCCACGGCGTGATCAATCCGCCGGACGCGGTGCAGGGACACTCGACACACCCCTGGCGGCGCGCGCAACCCGCGCCATGGCTCGCGCAGCATTGGCACGAGTAGAACCGGTGCGCATCCTGTTTCTGACCCAACACTTCTCTGTCTTGTCGGAGACGTTTGTGTACGACCGGGCGCTGTCGCTGCGGCAGCGGGGTCACGACGTCCATGTGGCCACGTTCGAGCGGCGCATGGCTCAGGAACGACCTTTCGACCAAGTGCATGTCCTGAACAAGACGCCGTGGCCGGTGCGGTACCTGGCGAGCGTGCAGCACGACGGGCTGGCGCGGCTGAAGATGTGGTTGGGCGACGCGCACGCGGTGCCGCTCAGCGCCACCGAGGCGACGTACCTCGCCGATCTGCGAACCGTGGCGGACCGCATCGAGCCCGACTACATCCACGCCGAGTTTGGGCGCATGGGGGTGTTGGCAAGCCACCTGGTGTCGGCCTCCCGGCCGCTGGTGGTGTTCATGCACGGCTATGACATCACGGCCCTGCCGAAGAGCACGGCATGGCAGCGCCGCTACACGAAGCTCTGGCGCGACGAGGTGACGATCCTGACGCCGTCCGAGTTCATGCGGCAGAAGGTCATTGCGCTCGGCGCCTCACCGCAACAGGTGGTAGTGCAGCAGAACGGCATTGACCTGGCCACCTGGTCGTACTCCGATCCCTCCAGCCGCCATGCAGGCAAAGTTTCGTTCTTGTTTGTCGGCCGTCTGATCGAGAAGAAGGGACCGCTCGAACTCGTCAACGCCTTTGCGCGCCTGCGTCAGCTCGCCCCCGAGGTCGACGCAGAGCTCACGTTCTGCGGGTCCGGCAGCCTGGAAGAAGCGTTGCGCCGCGACATCGAGCGCCTTGGCCTGAAAGAGCGCGTCCACCTGCGCGGCGCTGTCTCAAGCGCCGAGGTTCGACAGGCCATGATGCAGGCTCACATCATGGTGCAGCACAGCGTCGAAACGGCCTCGGGCGACATGGAAGGTTTACCGGTCAGCCTGACGGAGGCGGCAGCCTCTGGGCTGCCCATCATCGCCACGCGCCACAGCGGCATCCCGGAGATCGTCATCGATGGCGTCAACGGCTTCCTCGTCGCGGAACATGACATCGAAGGCATGGCGATGAAGATGGCGGAGCTGGCGCGTGCGCCGCAAAAGTGGTCTGCATTCGGCCAGGCCGGACGCGCGCTGGTCGAAAAACAATTCGGCAGCGACGCGGCAATCAGTCGCTACGAACGCTTGATCGAAGAGCGCGTCGGCCAACGCAGGCAAACATGCACGTCATCATAGAAAACACCGTGGCGCTGAATACCGGCGACGCAGCGATCCTGGTGGCGATCATCGGCATCGTCCAGGAAACATTCGGGGCCGACACGCGCATCTCAGTCTTCGACAGCGCGCCTGAGGTCGCGTCGCAGTACTACCCCGAGATCAGTTTCTACCCGCTGACGACGGCCTTCCTGTCGGGGCATGTGCGTCTGTTCGGGCGGCAACGGAAACCGCCTGTGCAGCGCCTGCTTTCACGCGCCCAGCGCGCCGCATTCCGGCGCGCTGTCGATGACAGCATCGCTGGGCGCGAGATTCGCCGGTCCGTCTTCCTTGACCGGCGCGTGCAGGAGAACATCGTTCACTACCTCTCCGCCGATCTGATCATCTCCACCGGCGGCACCTATCTCGTCGAACACTACAAGCTGAAGAACCGCTTCGAGGAACTGCACAAGGACATCGCGCTCGGCAAGCCGCTGGTGCTGTTCACGCAATCGCTGGGGCCGTTTCAACAGCCGGAGAACCGGGAGAAGATGAAGCGCATCGCCGACGCTGCCCTGCTCGTTCTCTTGCGCGACGCAAAGTCGAAGGAGCACTTGCGCGCCATCGGTGTCGATCACGACCGGCTCGAGGTCGTCTCCGACAGCGTGTTCGCGCTGGCCAACGCCGCCTGGCTGAACGCGCCGCCAAGAGGCGTCGGAACCCGTCCCTTGCGCGTCGCGGTGTCGGTGCGCCGCTGGACGCACTTCGAGGGCCGCGACCGGAGCGTGGGAACCGAACAGTACGAGGCAGCCGTCGCCGGCGCCGTTTCTGCACTGGTGCGGGACAGGAACGCCGAAGTCGTGTTCCTCTCCACCTGCCAGGGCATCCCGAAGTACCTCTACGACGACTCGCTGATTGCCGACCGCATCTGCAAGCGCCTGGAGCCGGACGTGTTGCGCGCCGTTCGCGTCGACCATGAATTTCACAGCCCATCTGCGCTGATGGAAGCGCTGCGGGATTTCGATTTCGCCATCTCGACGCGCATGCACATGGCCATCCTGGGCCTGTGCGCCGGGCTTCCGGTGCTGCCCATCGCCTACGAGTTCAAGACGACCGAGCTCTACAAGGCGTTGGGCCAGGGCGAGTGGGTAACCGACATCTCAGCCATCGAACGCGACACGTTCGCAGCCCTGTCGCTGCGCTTCTGCGACAGCCTTGCCGAGTTCCGAAAGGCCGTCGTACCGCGCGTTCTCGAACAAGCCGCGTCCGCCCGCTCTGCGGGGCGCCTCATCGCCGAGCATCTGCAAGCAAGTCAGTCGCGCCAGTGCTCTGCGATCCAGTCCACCGGCAGCACGTAGCGCTGCACATGGCGCCAGCGGCTCTTGTCGACGCGCTGGTCACCGAAGGCAGCCCGTAGGTGCAGCCATGACGAGCGATGCGGCGGCGCCTTCTTGTTCCAGCGCCCCACCACCACGTCATCCGGATTCGGCCCACCAGGAAAGGTGACGATGCGCGCCCCGGCTGGCAGCCGTGCCGGCACGAAGTACCGCAGCGGAAACGGCGGCAGGCAATGCAGCCGGAAGTGTTTCGTCCATTTCTCTGGCCAGAACTTCACGCCGCCGGTGACGGCATGCGTCACGTAGTGCTGTTCGAACTGGTGCTTGTCGGCCACCCCCTGCGGGTCGGCACGAAAGCCATCGAGGATGTGGGCGTTACCGCCGACCGGAAAGCGGAACACGGAGGTCTGGCCGAGCTTCTCCAACGGCCGCGCCCAGTTTCGTGCCACGTACACGTCGTTCGGCGAGCCGATGCTGAAGTAGTCATCGAGCGAATCCACGATCACTGAATCGAGATCGATGAACAGCGCCACACCGTCGAGGCCAGGCACGGTGCTGCCCCACAGAATCTGTTTGCGCCACTTGCCCATCGTGCGCTGCGGGTGCGGCACGCCCAGCTCAGGCAGATCGAAGCACTCGACCTCGGGCCGGATGCCCGCGCGATCATCGGTCAGACAAACCAGACGAAACGGCGGGCTGAGGTGGCGCGACACCATGCCGTAGAGGCGATTCACATACTCGGGGCCGTACATCGTGCCCCACTTGACGCAGACCACTTGCTTGACCGTCACGCCCCGCTCCATGCTGCGCGCAGCCAGTCCACATTGCCGATGCGCCGGTACCACTTGTGGCCACCACCCGCCAACACTTCGGACATCTTCGGCTCGCCGGCAAAGACAACGATTTGTGCGCCGGCCGGTACCGCGGGATCGCTCGCATAGCTGCGCAGGTGGCGTGGCACGCAGGCGTTCTTGAAGCTCACGCACCAGTCGCTCGGCCAGTAGTGGAGATCGCCATGCAGGGCCAGCTGCGCGCTCTGGAACTGCTGCGAGATTTCATAGTTCGCCGCCGCGGCCACCGGGTCGGCAACATAGGCGTCGAGGATGTAGCGGTGCGCGCCGATCTCGAAACGAAACACAGACGAGTTGCCGACGCTGTGCAGGAAGCGATCACGCTCGGCGTTGAGCCGGCGCAGCGGTTTGCGCCGAAACAGGTCGTCGTCGCGGATGATGAAGAAGCGGCCCGGCAGGTCGAAGAACGGGTCGAGTGCATCGACGATGACGAGATCGAGATCGAGAAACAGCGTCGGCCCGGCAAGATCGCCGAGCTGTTCGCGGAACACAGCGAGCTTTTGCCAGCGCCGGTCGCGCTGCCCAGCAGGCAGGCCAAGCTCGGGCAGAGGCAGCGCTTGCACGTTGGCCGCGAGGCCGCTGGCATCGTCGGTGAAGCAGACAAAACGATGTGGACGTGCCAGGTGACGCGCCACGCCGACGCGCAGATGGTTCACGTATTCGGGGCCGTACAGCTTGCCCCACTTCATGCAGATGACGTTGACGGGCGGTGCAGCGCTCATTCGTAGACCACGGCAGCACGGCCTTCGTGGGCCAGCGTGCGCCAGCGCGCGAGCGCCTCATCGCTCGGCCAGAAACGGGCTTGATCGCCAAGATCCAACGCACCTTCAGCGCGCTCGCGGCTGAGTTGCAAACGAACCGTCAGCCCCTGCTGCGTCTCGCCCTGCGCAGACTCCACGCGGCGCGGCGGCCAGGTCTTGATGACATCGGCCACCGGCGGCGCCTTGCCATTGACGGCCACGCTCAGATAGCGGCCGAATCTCGCGCGCGCTGAAGGCAGATCCCAGACCGCATTGCACTGCAGGCGCAGGCCGCCGCTGAAGCGGTCGTTCTGCACCTTGCCTTGGATGACAACGAGTTCGTCGTCACGCAATCGCTCGCGGTTGGCGTCGTAAAGCTCTTCGGAAGCCGTGGCCTCGATGTACTCGCTGCCATCGTCCAAGCGAAAGATCGCCGTGCGGCCGCGCGCGCCGTTGACGACGCGCAAATCGCTGACGATGCCGGCCAGCACCTGCGGTTCGCGGCCCGTGTCGACCAGGTCAGCGATCCGCCGCTTGCAGAACTGCCGCACCTCAGGCGCGTACTCTTCGAACAGGTGGCCGGAAAGGTAGAAGCCCAGCGCAGCCTTTTCCGCCGTCAGGCGCTCCTTGATGCTCCACGGCTCGGAGCGCACCAACGCCGGCTCCTGCGTGCTCGCCGCGTGGGAGTCATCGAAGTCGAACAGGCCGGTCTGGTGCTCGTTAACATCTTGTGTGTCGGCCCAATCGAACGCCAGACCCACGCTCGCCAACGTGCTTGCGCGATCCGGGTGCAGTGCATCGAAGGCGCCGGCCTTGACCAGCGCTTCGACGACACGCTTGTTGACGCGCTGGCGGTCGATGCGCGCCGCGAAGTCGAACAGGCTGCGGAACGGCCCGCCGCCCTCGCCTTCATGGTCACCGCTGCCGTCGCGAACGGCGATGATCGCCTCGATCGCGCCCTGTCCCGTGCCCTTGACCGCGCACAGGCCGTAACGCACGACGTTGTCGCTCACCGGCTCGAAGCGGTAGCCGCCGCGGTTGATGTCGGGCGGTTCGAACGACACGCCGAACTGCTTGGCGTCGGCGAGCAATACCTTCAGCTTGTCGGTGTTGTCGAGTTCGACCGTCATGTTGGCTGCGTAGAACTCGGCCGTGCAATGCGCTTTCAGCCAACCGGTGTGATACGCAAGCAAGGCATAGGCGGCGGCGTGGCTCTTGTTGAAGCCGTAGCCCGCGAACTTCTCCATCAGGTCGAAGACCTCGTCGGACTTTTCCTGATCGATGCCTTGTCTGGCGGCGCCGGAGCGGAAGATCTCGCGCTGCTGCGCCATCTCTTCGGCCTTCTTCTTGCCCATCGCGCGGCGCAGCAGGTCGGCGCCGCCGAGCGAATAGCCGCCGAGCACCTGCGCGGCCTGCATCACCTGTTCCTGGTAGACGAAGATGCCGTAGGTTTCGGACAGCAGCCCTTCGAGCAACGGGTGCGGGTACTCGATCGGCTCGCGGCCGTGCTTGCGTGCGCAAAAGCTCGGGATGTTCTCCATCGGCCCCGGGCGGAACATCGCGTTCATGGCGATGAGATCCTCCAGACGCGACGGCTTGGCATCACGCAGCATGCCGACCATGCCGCGCGATTCGAACTGGAACACCGACTCGGTTTTTCCTTCCGCAAAGATGCGGTAAGTGGCTGCGTCGTCGAGAGGCAGTTGCGCATAGTCGAAGTTCTCACGACCCTTGCGCCGCGCGCGCACCATCTCCTTGGCGAGCTCGAGGATCGTCAGCGTCGCCAACCCCAGAAAGTCGAACTTCACCAAGCCGATCGCTTCGACATCGTCCTTGTCGAACTGGCTGACCGCGCTGTCGCTACCGGGTTGCTGGTAGAGCGGGCAGAAGTCGGTGATCTTGCCCGGCGCGATCAGCACGCCGCCGGCATGCATGCCGACGTTGCGCACGATGCCTTCGACTCGCGTGGCCAGCGACAGCAGCTCGGCCACTTCTTCTTCCGCCGCTTCGCGCCGGTCGATCTCGGGCTCTTCCTGGCGCGCGTAGAGGATGCCCTCGATCGGAAGGTCGGGCGGCAAGGGCACCTTGGCCAGCGTCACCGTTTTGCCCGGCGGCGCGACGACGAGCTTGGCGATCGAGTCCACATGGCCATAGCCCATGCCGAGCACGCGGCCAACGTCACGCAAGGCCGCCTTCGCCGCCATCGTTCCGAACGTCGCGATTTGGCTGACCGCATCGCGGCCGTATTTGTCCTTCACGTAGTCGATCACGCGCTCGCGATTGGCCTGGCAGAAGTCGATGTCGAAGTCCGGCATCGACACGCGCTCCGGATTCAGGAAGCGTTCGAACAGCAGGTTGTATTGCAGCGGGTCGAGGTCGGTGATCAGCAGCGAGTAAGCGACCAGGGAGCCTGCGCCCGAGCCTCGCCCCGGCCCCACCGGGCAGCCGTGCGACTTCGCCCATTGAATGAAGTCGGCGACGATCAGGAAGTAGCCCGGGAAGCCCATCTGGACAATAGTGTCGAGTTCGAAGTCCAAGCGCTGCACATAGCGCGCACGTTCGGCCTCGCGCTTTGCTGATTCCGGATAGAGCTGCGCGAGACGGCCTTCCAGACCGGCGTGCGACGCGTCGCGGAAGTGCTGATCGATCGGAACACCACCCGGCGTCGGAAAGTCCGGCAATTGCGGCTTGCCGAGCGTGAGCTGCAAGTTGCAGCGCTGCGCAATCGCCAGCGTGTTGCTCACCGCCACCGGCAGATCGGCGAACAGCGCTTCCATCTGCGCCGTCGTCTTGAAGTACTGCTCGCGCGAGAAGCGCTTCACGCGCTTCGGGTTGGCCAGTGTTTCGCCTTCGGCCACGCACACGCGTGCTTCATGCGCCTCGAAGTCATCGGGCTCGAGAAACTGCACCGGGTGCGTCGCCACGACAGGCAGTTGCAGCTTCGCTGCCAGCGGCACCGCGGCACGCACGTGACGTTCATTGCTGGACAGGCCGGCGCGCTGCACCTCGATGAAGAATCGCTGTGGAAAGATCGTCGCCAATCGCAGCGCCGCCGCTTCCGCGCGCTCGACATCCCCCGCCAGCAACGCCTGCCCAACGACACCGCCATCGGCGCCCGACAGCACCAGCAGTCCCGCGCCGTGCGTTTCGAACCATTCCCACTTGACGAAGGCATGGGCACGCTGCGTGTTGCCGTTCCAGGCCCGAGCCAACAGCTCGCACAAATTAAGATAGCCCTGCCTGTTCTGCACCAATACGAGCAAACGGCTGCCCTGCTTGTTGCCGCCCTCAGGCTCCATCCACAGGTCGCACCCGATGATGGGCTTGACACCTCTCTTGCGCGCCGCGGTGTAGAACTTGACTGCGCCGAACAGGTTGCTCAGGTCGGTGATGGCGCACGCCGCTTGTCCATCACGCGCCGCGGCGGCCACGGCATCATCGACACGCAGCGTGCCATCGACGACGGAATATTCGGTGTGGGTGCGAAGGTGAACGAAGCCCGGCATCGATGAGTAGTCTCCCGACGCGGATTATCGACCGTCCGTGGCGACCGTCCTTCAACTCAGACCGGCACCTCGAGCTCACTCCAGGCTGTCGGCGATGGATCGGGCACGGCGCCTGCCGCGGCCCGTTGCGGCCAACCGAAGAAGGCCAGCACATCATCGCGTCGCGCCATCGTGTCGGCGGCGCCCAGCCGCATCAGCTCGCGTGTGTAGCCGGCTTCGAACAGCAGGTAGCTGGCCAGCGCCGCCCCGCCGCGCTGGTCGGCGCCGTCGCGGTTGACGCCGATGCCGCGCAACAGGCTGAGCACGGGCTTCGGCAGCGAGTGCACATGGCGCGCGGCAATGTCGTCCAGGCGCTCGCTCGGCGAGATCACGAGCACCTCGACCGGCCGCAACGGCGAGCGCGCACGCGCTGCAGGATCGAGCAGCGACAGCGTGCGGTTGATGCGCTGCAGGCGTTCGATGTCCACCGACAGCGCATCGAGAAAGATGTTCGCCATCGCGTGGCCCGCAATCTGCGCCAGGCTCGGGTAGCCCGCCAGCTGCCGCTGTTCACCGGGCGGTTCGTTGAGCCGCCCGGCGCCGACGACGAGCACGCGCTCGGCGCCGAGGTGGATGGCCGGCGAGATCGGTGCCGACTGCCGCATCGAACCGTCGCCGAACCACTCGGCCGCGCCCGCCGCACCGCCCATAGCGAGCGACTGCGCCGGAAACACGAACGGAATGGCCGATGACGCCAGCAGATGGTCGGGGCCGATCGTGGCCTGCACGGCGGTGCGCTGCGAGCGCAGCCAGGGCTCGAACGGACGCGCCGTCTGGCAGAAGGTCACGTGCTGGCCGCTCGAGTAGCTCGACGCCGTGACTGCGAGCGCGTTGATGTGGCCTTCGGCGAGCAGCGCCGGTAGCCGGTCGAAGGCGACAACCTGCGACAGCAATTCGGCCAGCGGCGAGTTGTCGAGCAGCGAGCGCGGGTCCGACCGTCGCCAGCGCCGCAAGGCCCAGCCGAGCGAGAGCATCGTCAGCCAGCGTGCACCGGAGCGCACGACACCAAAGGCGTCGGCACGATAGACCTGCTCGGCGTGAAAGCCATGCCAGACCTGCGCCACCGAGGCCACCGCCTGGTCGAAGCGATCGGCCTGGCAGGCCAGCGCCGCTGCATTGATGGCACCAGCCGACGTGCCGGCAATGATGCCGAACGGGTTGTGGCGCGGCGCACCGACCTCGCGGCGCAGTCTCGCCACCGCACGCAACACGCCCACCTGGTAGGCGGCACGCGCGCCGCCGCCCATCAGCACCAGGCCGGTGGTGGAGGAACGTGAGGCTGGGGTGACCATGGCTGAAGGCAGCGGGAAGGCTGTTCGTAGAATTTCGACGTGCCGAACCGCTTCTTGAACCTTAGTGCCTACCGCTTCGTCGAATTGCCTGATGCCGCGGATTTGTGCCAATCACTTCACGGCCTGGCGCTGGCCGCAGGCCTGCGCGGCACGGTGATCCTGGCCCACGAGGGCATCAACCTGTTCCTGGCCGGCGAGGACGCTTCGCTGCGCGGCTGGCTCGCCAGGCTGCGCGAAGACCCGCGCTTTGCGGCGCTCGATGCGAAGGAAAGCTGGAGCGAGCGACAGCCGTTTCGCCACCTGCGGGTCAAGGTCAAGCGCGAAATCATCCGCATGAACCAGCCGCAGGTGCAGCCAGCGGCCGGCCGCGCGCGGGCGGTGGATGCGGCCACGCTGGCGCGCTGGCTCGACCAGGGACACGACGACGACGGCCGTGAGGTGCTGATGCTCGACACGCGCAACGCTTTCGAGCTCGAACACGGCGCGTTCGACGGCGCGCTCGACTGGCACTTGGGCAAGTTCTCGGACTTTCCCGCGGCGCTCGATGTGCACCGCGCGGAGTTGAAGGAGCGCACCGTCGTCACCTACTGCACGGGTGGCATCCGCTGCGAGAAGGCGGCGCTGGCGATGCAAGAGGCCGGCGTTGCCAACGTCTGGCAACTCGACGGCGGCATCCTGCGCTATCTGGAAACCATGCCCGAGGCGCCGCACTGGCATGGGCGCTGCTTCGTCTTCGACGAGCGAGAGTCACTCGACCCGCAATTGCAGGAGGTCGTGAAGTGAAGGGCCGGCTGCTGCGCCTGGTCGGCCTGCTGCTGATGTTGACCGCGCTTGCGGTGCCGCTGTCGCGCGCGCCCGACCGGCCAGTGCAGTCGCTCGTTGCGCGCTGGGCGCCGCTGCCATCGGACTTCATCGACATCAAAGGGCAGATCGTTCACATCCGCGACGAAGGATCTCGCAGCGACCCGTCGCCGATCGTCCTGCTGCACGGCACCGGCGCCAGCCTGCACACCTGGGAAGGCTGGGT
>JANOEG010000378.1:0-1833 GCA_031413095.1 Burkholderiales bacterium
CAGTCGCGCGCTGCGATAGGCGTCGTAGTACGACAGCGATGCGCTCATGGCAGGCACCGCAATGCCGTGCGTCACCGCGAGTGCGACAACTTCGCGCCATGCGGCTTGGCTGCGGTTCAATACATCGCGAAAAAACGGCGCGAGCATCAGGTTGGGAAGCGTGGCTTGCTCGCGGTAGGCATCGGTGATGTGGCGCAGGAAGCGCGCGCGGATGATGCACCCGCCGCGCCAGATGCCAGCGATGCCGCCAAGATCGAGCTGCCAGGACTTCTTCTCGCTCATCGCACGCATCAGATCGAAGCCCTGCGCGTAGCTGACGATCTTCGACGCGTAAAGCGCGTCATGCACCTTGGCGATCAACTCGGCGTGCGGCGTCTTCACGCCATCCGACGGACCTTGCAGCTGCGAACTGGCCGCCACGCGCGCGGCCTTCATCGACGACAGAACGCGCGCTTCGACAGCCGCATTGATCGTGCTGATGACCACCGCGTTCTCTGCGGCGTTGATCAGCGTCCACTGGCCGGTGCCCTTCTGCCCGGCCTTGTCGAGGATCACATCAACGATCGGCTGGCCCGTCTGCACGTCGCGTTGTTTGAAGATCTCGGCCGTGATCTGGATCAGGTAGCTCTGCAGGTCGCCCGCGTTCCACTGTGCGAAGACCTCGCCAATGGCATCGGCGCTCATGCCTGCAGCCTTGAACAGCGCGTAGGCCTAGCAGATCAGTTGCATGTCGCCGTACTCGATGCCGTTGTGCACCATCTTCACGTAGTGGCCGGCGCCGCCTTCGCCGATGTGCATCACGCACGGCTGGCCGTCAACCTTGGCGGCGATGCTCTCGAAGATCGGCCGCAGCACCTGCCAGGTGCTGGCCGGTCCGCCGGGCATGATCGACGGCCCCTTGCGCGCACCCTCCTCGCCGCCCGACACGCCGGCGCCGACGAAGCGCAAGCCCTTGGCCGCCAGCGCGGCGCTGCGGCGCTCGGTGTCCGTGTACAGGCTGTTGCCGCCGTCGATGACGATGTCGCCCTCGTCGAGCGCCGGCAGCAGTTGTTCGATCACGGCATCCACCGGCGCACCGGCTTTGACCATCAGCATCACCGTGCGTGGCCGTTTCAGGCTGGCGACGAAGGCAATCAAGGTTTCGTGACCCACCAGACGCTTGCCAGCGTGAGCCGCCACGAACTCGCGCGTCGGCTCGGGGCTGCGGTTGAAGACGCTGACCTGGAAGCCGCGGCTCTCGACATTGAGTGCCAGGTTCTGGCCCATCACAGCCAGGCCGATCAGGCCGAAGGGACTGAGTTCTTTGTCGATGCTCATGCGACCTCGCGGTTCATGCTGGCCCGCCAGACACGGTACCAGTCTTCAGATGTGAGTTGAACGTCCAGCGCAGCCACGGCTTCGCGCAGCGCCTCGATGCGGCCCGAGCCGGTGATCGGGATCGGACGCGAAGGGTGTCTGCGAATCCACGCATAGGCCATCGTCATCGCCGACACGCCGTGCGCCCTGCCGAGCGATTCGAGCACACTGCGCACCCGCTGCGCTTGCTCGTCGGCCGTGCTCAGCAAGCGCCCGCCGGCCAGCGGCGACCAGCTCATCGGTCGCGTCTTCAGATCGACCGCCTGCTCCAAGGTGCCATCGGCGAGCGCGCCCATCTGCAGCGGCGAGAACTCGATCTGGTTGGTGACGAGCGGTACACGCTTGTGCAGCGTCGAGAACTGCAACGGCGAGTGATTCGACACGCCGAAGTGCAGAACCTTGCCCGACGCTCGCAACGCAGCGAAGGTGTCGGCCAGCTCATCGGGGTCGACAAGCCAGTCGGGCCGGTGGATCAGC
>JANOEG010000379.1:0-1984 GCA_031413095.1 Burkholderiales bacterium
CCAAGGTGGCCTGCACGCCCTTGACGGTGTTGGCGTCTGCAGTGGCATACACGAGCACCGGTCTCTCACCCAACAACGGCCGCGCCCAGGCGAGCGCCTGCTGCACCACGTCATCGCCCGCGGCCAGGCGCAGCGGATCGATGACGAAGGCCTGGCCGCCCGCGGCAATGAACGCTGCCACCTGGGCCTGCGTCGCCGTCGAACAACGGCCGCTGACGATGGCGCGCGCACCACGCGGCTTTGGCAACTGCGCCGTTTCGGCGCGCGGCGTTAGGCCGTGCAGCGCCGGGATGCCGATGGCCAGGCCCGAGCCGGCGACGAGCAGACGCAAGTCGCTGGCGGCCGCAGCGAGCACGCGCAGATCGTCATCGGCAATCGCATCGGCAATCGCGAACGACACACCCTGCTCCTGCAGCACACGCATGCGCTCGCGCACCGCTTCTGCGCCGCTCGCTACGACAGCGCGCTCGATCAAGCCGACGCGCCGCGTGCGGCACTGCGCCTGCATCACGCGCACGAGGTTGGCGTCGGTCATCGGCGTCAGCGGATGCTGGCGCATCGGGCTATCGGACAACAACATGTCGCCGACGAACAGATGGCCCTTGAACACCGTGCGGCCGTTCTCCGGGAAGGCCGGCGTGACGATGGCGAACACAGCCTGCAGCTCGTCCATCAGCGCTTCGGCGACGGGGCCGATGTTGCCGTCTGCCGTGGAGTCGAACGTCGAGCAGACCTTGAAGTAGATCTGTGCCGCACCGCGAGCGCGCAGCCAGCGGCAAGCGGCAAGCGAATCAGTCACGGCCTCTTCGATGGGCGCGGTGCGCGACTTCAATGCAATGACGATCGCGTCGGCATCGATTGCCGCGTCCGCCGAGGGCACGCCGATCGTTTGCACGACGCGCATGCCGGCACGCACGAGGTTGTTGGCGAGGTCGGTCGCGCCGGTGAAATCGTCAGCAATACAACCCAGCTTGAGCGTCATGCCTGCATTTTGATGCGTTGTCGCCGCCACAAAGCAAAACGCCAACCCCTTGGTTGGCGTTTGCTCGAATTGGTTGCGGGGGCAAGATTTGAACTTGCGACCTTTGGGTTATGAGCCCAACGAGCTACCAGGCTGCTCCACCCCGCGTCAGAACCTCAAATTATAGCCGTCTTTCAAAGGCCGCCTCGCCGCCGCCCAACCGCAGCGGTCCAACGCCCGAGCGCCCTGTGAAATCAATCGACCTGGCGCCCGAACGCTTGACGGCTTCCGCCCAGCGTCAAATCTCCTGCTGGTTGAAGGCCAGGAGTTCGCGGGCCGGAAGGGCCTGCGGCTCGACACCCAGCTCCGCCAGCTTTGCCACCACGTCCGGGCGCGCCAGAGCGCGCTGCAGGCCGTCACGAAGGCGCACTGTGTCCGCTTCGGACGTCGTCGCGGGCGCGTACTGTTGATTTCCACGCAATCCTGACCCGGCATTTCCACTGAAATCTGATCCACCCGTATTTCAGATTTGAGGGTTCACGGTGTGGATAACTTTTTGGCCTTGGCCTCCTTCTTGATGGTGGGCGCTTGCGTGGAGCTGTGCTTGAAGCGGTAGCTGTCGTTGCCGGTCTCCAGAATATGGCAATGGTGCGTCAGCCGGTCCAACAGCGCGGTGGTCATCTTCGCGTCGCCGAACACCGAGGCCCCTTCGCTGAAGCTCAGGTTGGTCGTGATCACCACGCTCGTGCGCTCGTACAGCTTGGACAGCAAGTGGAACAGCAGCGCCCCGCCCGATGCACTGAACGGCAGGTAGCCCAGCTCGTCGAGGATCACCACATCGGCATAGATCAGCCGCCCGGCGATCTGCCCGGCGTGGCCGCTGGCCTTCTCCATCTCCAGCGCATTGACCAACTCCACCGTGGAGAAGAACCTGACCCGTCGGTGATGGTGCTCGATGGCCTGCACGCCGAGTGCCGTGGCCAGATGCGTCTTGCCTGTTCCAGGGCCACCGACCAGTACCAC
>JANOEG010000380.1:0-6579 GCA_031413095.1 Burkholderiales bacterium
CACGAAGGCCGACACGTCGGCATCGCGGCTGGCGGGCGACGCCACAGCCCGCCGGTAGCTGACGCGGCTCGCCGGCTGGACCAATCCCGTTGCAGCGAGATCGCCATGGCCCACCATCGCGCGCGGCGCAAAGCTCATGAAGCCGGCGCCGCGGTCGGGCTCGATGGCGACGATGCGCGCAATCTTCAGCGCCGCATCGCCGAGCAACAGCGTATCGCCCATCTTCAACTGCAGCGCGTCGAGCAGCGACGCATCGACCCACACCGTGCCGGGGTCGGGCGCCCCAGCGCTGTCGCGCTCCGGCGCATCGGGGGTGTTGCGCAGCTTCAAGCGCCCGCGCAGCGGGTAACCGTCGCTGACCGCCTTGACGGCGACGAGCTTGCTCGCACCGCCCTTGTCGTCCGGCGCGCGGCCCATGCTCGGAAAGCCGGTCGTCGTCGCCACCTGCAGGCCACGTGCGCGCGCTTCGTCGAGGAAGGCCTGCGGCGTCGGCCGGTCGCTGGAAACGATGGCATCACCGCCCAGCAACTGTCGCGCGTCGCGCGCCAGGCTGCGCTCCAGGCGATCGGCGAAGAAGCCGACCGCGGTCAGCGCGCCGACGGCCAGCGTCACCGCCACCAAGAGCAGGCGCAACTCGCCGGCGCGGAAGTCACGCAAGGTCTGGCGCCAGGCCAGTGCAAAGGCCGAGGGCGGGCGTGCGGTATCGGTGTCGTCGTCAGCGTCCATGTCCGGCATTACAGCAGCAAGCCTTGCAACACCGCGTGCAGCCTGATTGAACGCCACCGCTGCCGACTTGGGTTTGAATCACGCCATGGATACCCTGCCCTCCCTCTTCATCTCCCACGGCTCACCGATGATCGCGCTCGAACCGGGCGCGGCCGGTGCCTTCCTGCAGCGCCTCGGCCCGGCCATCGACGCCAGCTTCGGCCGGCCGAAAGCGATCCTCGCGCTGTCGGCGCACACGCTGACACGCGAACCGACGGCACTGGCCGCGGCGCGGCACGAGGCCGTGTACGACTTCGGTGGCTTCGACGAGCGCCTGTACGCGATGCGCTACGACGCGCCCGGTGCGCCGGCGTTGGCCGACCGCGTGAGCGAGTTGCTCGCGCCCGCGGGCCTGCCGATGCACCGCCTGGAGCGCGGTGGCCTCGATCACGGCATCTGGACGGCGCTCAAGTACGTCTATCCGGCCGCCGACGTGCCGGTGCTGCCGCTCGGCTGGTCACCCCACGCCAAGCCGGCCGAGCTGTTCGCACTCGGCCAGGCGCTCGCACCGCTGGCCGATGAGGGCGTGCTGATCGTCGGCACCGGCAGCATCACGCACAACCTGCGCAAGGTGGCGATGGCCGGCATGCACCGCCAGTCCACGCCGCCCGAGGCGCCGGAGAGCGCCGCCTTTCGCACCTGGTTTGCCGAGCGCAGCGCCGCGCGCGACTGGCCGGCGTTGTTCGACTACCGCGCGCAGGCGCCGCACGCGGTGGACATGCACCCGACCGACGAGCACTTGCTGCCGTGGTACATCGCGGCCGGCGCGGGTGGACTCGATGCGGCGCCGAAGCGCTTGCACGAGAGTGCGACGCATGGGGTGCTGGGGATGGATACCTATGCGTTTGGGGCAGGGGTTGGAAGGCTCGCCGCGGTGTTGCGCTGATCCTTCGACGCTGACTTGGCTCGCCCCGGGTTCTACTGGGGAAGCGGCGCATTCATTGACACTGCCATGAAAACCCAGATGGGAAACATGAGCACGCCAAGTGCGGCGAACAGCTTGATCATTTTCTCGGAAGGCGACTTGCCTCCATGCTGGCCCAGCGCGGCCATCAGATTGAACTCGACAACCTTCTTGGCTCCACTCTTGAGAAGCACCCACCAAGCAAACAGACAAGAGATCGCGAAGACAGCAGCAAGCCACGCAAGCACAAAGGGACTTCCGTCTTGTGGACGGAAGTAGTACCAGACCGTCGGCGTTTCGCCTGACAGTTGACCAACGCCCATGATGACCCACGGCAGAGCGCCGGCCAATGCGAAGTTGCGGAGATAGATTCTTGCCTCGGACGCCTTTTCGGGTCCAACTGTTCTCGAGGCATCGCGCTCGGCCTTCCAGTAGTTGACTACCGCGAACGCAAGTGCGATCACCCAGAAGTACTCGGAAACAATGCGGAAGAAGTCGGGCATGTTCTGTGCGGTCTAGCTTTTGACGTGAGCTGCGCCGTAGGGCGTCATCGCCGCGGTTGGCCGCCTTCCCAGCCGGCCTCACATGCAACTCTCGTAGACGAGACGCCTGCAGCGATGTTCCCGTTCAGTACCGCGATTGCGGCATCTATGGATTCGCGTATCTCTCCTTCGGCGCCGAAGCGAAACAGGCGAGCGTCGTTGCCAAGGTAATCGCGTCCATCGATGTTGATGCAGAGGACCGCTGAAGCAGACTTGTTTTGAGTGGTGGTTGACATCAGGGCGAGGACTGGCGCGGCGATCAAGCCCGATGTGGCGACCGCAGTTGCGAGCTGGGTATCGTCAATCCTTGCACCAGGGATCGACAGGCGAATGTCGGTCGTCTTCACCGCGACAGACTGCGCTTATACGCTAGCAAGCGTGCGCGCGACACGCTGCGTGAGATACGCAGGGAGGCCCCCAGTGGGAAACCTGTCGTCACCGAGATGCTGCACTACTCCCTGTGAGTTCTGCAGAACCTTCGTTGTCCTCCACTCGGGGGCGCGGAGATCGCTCACCACGGCGGTTACTGGAACCGCGGGAGCTGACGTGTAAGGAATGGGCTTGTCGAGTGGAGTGGCGCACCCACCGAAGAGGCTCAAAACGAGCACCGAGCATGCTGATGTGTACGGACGCCTTACGAGTGGGGTGCGTGTGACGGCGTGACGATTGATCTTCTGAGGCCGTGGAGTCTCCATTGAGCACTCCCCATCGTTAGGTGGAAGCGTCAACGAAACCACGGCAAGCTCCACGTCCGCTCGATGGGGGACTTAGGCATCGCTGGCGCGCCGGCGGTGAGCAAGGAACGCCGCGCCGGCTGCGACCATCGGCAGCAGCAAAAGCACCGCTTCATACCAAAGTGGCCATTCATAGGCATACGTGTTCGCAAACCAGCGCCAGAACACAGTGATAGCGACCAACGCAGCCGATGCGACAGCCAACATAGTGCCAACGTGCAAGCGCGTGAAACGAGCACCAGCAACCATCACAGCCAGCAAGAACAAGAAGCTAATAGCGATGTCGATCAAAAGCACAACCGTCAGCCCACTTTCAGCATCAGCATTCAGGCCAGCCCCTGCTGATATGGCCAAGACGATTGGTTCCGCAACGCTCGATACAAGGAGTTGGCCAACGATGATTACTAGCGCCGCTGATAGCAACCACGGCAGTGGGCCGGCTCGATGTTCCACGAGATCTCGTACTTCGACCGTGGGCGGGCTGTAGCGATCTTTACTCATGAGCTTCTTGGCGAGTGGCCTTAGTGCGATGCTTAACGTTGCGGTTGACCCGCCCATGTAGGCGGGCGAAGCCCGCCGGAACAGGTCGGGTCGAACCGCGGGCTAGGCGACTGTGCGCTCAAGTGGCGTTGGCGGCTCCGGCGAAAGCCAGTTGCGCCATTCCTCACCTGGACTGAGTATCACTAGGTTGCTGTAGAGCAACGCTGCATCTCCACGAACTCCGGAGACGAGCATTCCATCGAACTGCTCAGCAATCACTGAAGCCATCAACCGACTGAAATCTTGCGAGGGATGACCCTCTGCACCTGCCAGTTCAGAGAACCACATGACAGCCGCGAGAAGTTGCTCCGCGTTCGCCTCCGGCAAGCGTAGATCTGCAATGCGCAAATTTCCAACTGGCACTACAAACTGCTGAACCCAGACACTTGGCAAGCCCGGCAGCTCGCGGCCCACGGCAGCCTTGATAGTACAAAGGTAGAGCCTAGGTTTCCCCGCTTCGTTGTAGCGATTAGAGGGAGCCACAAGGGCGGGTGGAGGACCAAAACAGTCGCCCGACGGCACATCTGCAGCGGACGGCAGGCTTCTCCCGCGGAACCCGATGAGCGACGGTTCGGAAAGGATCCGGCAAAGCCGCAGCGCCTCTTGAACGCGAGCAAATAGTTCGCTCGACTGGGGATCGGTAAGCCTAGACCAAGCATCGACTTCACCGAAGACCGCGTCGGCACTAATCGTACGTCCGGTTCCAGCAAAGCGGGCGCTGATCGTGGAGCGAAGGTCACCGCGACCAACCATGTTGACGCTCATGTCGACGATTCGCGGGCCGCTACTCATGTTGGAGAAGTTGTCTAACGTGTTCTAGACCGCAAAAGTGCGGCGTAAGCAAGGCCAGTGCGGACTAACGCCGAAGCGGAGAACAGAAAAAAATCGAGTGGGACAACAGGTTGTGCTCGTGCGTGCGGCATAACAACTCAATATCGAAGCGAGCCCAAAGCGGCGCGGCGCATGCGCTTCCTGGCGGACTGCAAAGCAATGTACCGGCTGCAGCACCCGTCGCCAATCGGTACGTGTGACGATGCCTTGCCCGCACTGGGCGCGCTACCGTGTCGCCCATGGCGCCAACCTCGTTGCCGACCGATCGCCTCGTGTTGCACGCCAGCGATGGCGCGCTGGCGCAGACGGTGGCCGACTATCTCTCGCGCACCCGTGTGGCACACGCCCCATGGAATCCGCCGATGCCCGAAGCGGTGTTCACTGTCGACGGCCAGCGCGAGCGCCTGGCCACGGCAGCGAAGGCCGAGGCCGCCGGCACGCAGATCGGCTGGTTTCTGACGCTGCGCGGCGATACGTCGGCGACCGTCATCGGCCACCTGCGCTTCTCGCAGATCGCGCGCGGCCCGTTCTGCAACGTGATGCTCGGCTACGCGATCGACGCCGCGCATGAAGGCCGCGGGCTGATGCGCGAGGCGCTCGTCGCCGCGCTGGCCGACGCCTTCGGCCCGCGCGTCGGGCTGCACCGCGTGCAGGCCAACGTGCGGCCGGAGAACACGCGCAGCCTGGCGCTGTTGGAGCGCCTGGGCTTCGAGCGCGAAGGCCTGGCGCGCGAGTACATGTACATCGACGCCGCCTGGCGCGACCACGTGATGACGGCGCTGCGTGCGCCGGATTGGCCGGCCACACGCGCACCGCAGAACTAGCGCATCACCACCCAGCGCAGTTCCAACAAGTCGTTCGGCCAATGCACGGCCTCGACATTGGGCCGCATGACCCAGTTGTGCTGGCGCCGGTACAGCGGGATCAGCGGCAACTCGGCGTTGACGATGCGCAGCGCCTCGCCGACCATCTGCCGCCGCTTGCCGAGGTTGGACTCGACGCGGATGCTGTCGATCAGCGTGTCGAGCTTCGGGTTGCTGTAGCGGCCGGCGTTGAACGCACCCGCGGCCAGGCCGTCGTTGGTGCGCACCAGCGACTGGAAGATGTTCCAGGGGTCGGGCGTCGCGGTCCAGCCGAACTCGACCAGAACGCCGGTGCCCTGGCTCAGCTTCGGAAAGAACACCGAGCTCGGTGAGGTGGCGAGGCTGGCCTTGATGCCGACCTTCTCCAGCATCGACGCCGCGGCCTGGCAGACCGACGCGCGCCAGGCGACGTTGACGCAATCCATCTGCACCGAGAAGCCGTTCTCGTAGCCGGCTTCCTTGAGCAGCGCGCGCGCTGCGGCGGCGTCCGCCTTGGGCCGCTGCTCGAACTCGGGCAGGTAGCCGTCGACCAGCGGCGAGAAGAAGGAGCCGGTGACCTTGCCTTCGCCGCGCAGCACCTGCTTGACGATCAGGTCGGTGTCGATCGCCAGCTGCATCGCGCGGCGCACGCGCAGGTCCTTGAACGGGTTCCTGCCTTTGACGTCGCTGCCGGCCAGCTCCGCGCTGTGCTGGTTCAGCGCAAAGTACTGCGTGCCGATGTCGTCGACCTCGCTGACCTTCAGGCTCTTGTCGGCTTTCAGGCGCGCCAAGTCCTGGAACGACGGGTCGATGACGAAATCGACCTGCCCCGATTGCAGTGCGGCCAGGCGCGTGGCGTCGGACTGGATCACCTGGTACTGGACGTCGTCGAGGTTGCCGCCGCCGTTGCCCGTGCCCTTGCCCCACCACGCCGGGTTGACCTTGAGCGTGGTCCGCACGTCGGCCTCGTAGCGCACGAGCGAGAACGGCCCCGTGCCGTTGGCGTTGCGCACGGCGAAGGTCTCCTGCTTGGCGTTGTAGTCCTGCGGTTTGACGACGTTGTTCTTCTCGGCCCAGGCCTTGCTCATCATGCCGACCAGGAACAGCTTGTCGGGCAGCACCGCGTCGGGCTGCGTGGTCACGATGTCGATGGTCAAGGCGTCGATCTTCTTCGCGCCGCTGATGCCGAGCATCTGGTTTTTGCGCTGCGAGGCCTTGTCGAGCGCGCGCTCGATCGAGAACACCGCGTCGTCGGCGGTGAACGGCGCGCCGTCGTGGAACTTGACGCCGGGGCGCAGCTTGAAGCGCCAGGTCGTCGGGCCAGTCATCTCCCACGACGTGGCCAGCGACGGTTCGAGCTTGTAGTCCTTGCCGCGGTTGACCAGGCCTTCATAGATCTGCGTGACGACGCGCGAGTGGTA
>JANOEG010000381.1:0-10028 GCA_031413095.1 Burkholderiales bacterium
GCTGCAAGACGCCGCAGCCGGAGAGCCAGAACGAGTTGACGGTCAGCGCGCCGCCGGCCTCGCGCTCGGTGTTGACCGGGTGCGTGTACAGCAGCATCTGCACTTCGTTCTGCAAACGCCGCACGGCTCGCGAGTCGGGCAACCATGGATCGACGCTGCGGCCGATGACGCGGTCGAGCGAGGCGGTGCGCATGACCGCAAAGTCAGGATGCGACGCATACCAGCGCAGCGGCGCACCCCAGGCGAGCGCGAAGCCGTCGCCCTCGAACAGCGGTCGCACGGCATCGCACAGCGCACGTGATCCCGCTTCGTCGAGCGCGAGCGAACGTGGGTCGGCGAGATGAATCGCATCGGCGCCGACGCGCCAATGCGCCGGAGTGACCAATCCCCAGGCGGTGGTGCCGACGTCGATGCCGTCGGCGGCTGCTTGCCGTGCGGCCCACGGCAGCGGTGTGTCCTTGTCGCTGCGCCAGCCCAGGGCTTTTGCAAGAGCGCGCTCGTGCGGTGTGCAAAGCGTCAGCTCGTCACCTTCATCGCGGTCGATCTCTTGCCAGCCGGCAAGCAACGCGTCGAGCGCCGGTGTGGCCAAGCGCGACAGCGCATCGCGGCCGGCGGCAGATCCAGGAGAAGCGAAAGGAACGATCAGGTGCACTCGACTCATTATCCCGTGCACGGTCGATTACGATGCCCAACCCCATGAGCAGCACCCCTTACGAATGGCAGATCGGCTGGCGCTACGTGCGCGCTGGCCGCGCCGGACGCCGCAACGGTTTCATCTCTTACATCTCGGCGACGTCGATGATCGGCATCGCGCTCGGTGTCGCCGCGCTGATCATCGTGCTGTCGGTGATGAACGGTTTTCAGCGCGAGGTGCGCGACCGCATGCTTTCCGTCATCGCACATGTGGAGCTGTTCGATCGCGGCAATACCGCGCTGCCGGACTGGAAGGCCACCGCCGACGCCGCACGCGCCGCCGCGCCGCAGCAGGTGCTGGGTGCCGCGCCGTTCGTTTCAGCGCAGGTGCTGGCAGCGCGTGGCGACGAGATGCGCGGCTCGCTGCTGCGCGGCATCTCGCCAGCCGAAGAAGCCAGCGTCACGCCGTTGGCCGCGCAGATGAAGGACGGCGCGTTCGCCAAGCTCGTTCCGGGCGAGTGGAACATCGTGCTCGGCATTGAGCTCGCGCGGGCACTCAACGTGCGCACGGGCGACAAGGTCACCGTGATCGCGCCGAGCGGCCAGGTCACGCCGGCCGGTGTGGTGCCGCGCCTGAAACAGTTCACGCTGGTCGGCACCTTCGACAGCGGCCACTACGAGTACGACAGCGCCTACGCCCTGGTTCACCTGGACGACGCCGCCAAACTGCTGCGCACCGAAGGCGCGACCGGCGTTCAACTGAAGCTCGCTGACTTGCATCAGGCGCGTGGCGTTGCCGACAGCATCCAGCGGGCGATGCCCGACAACATCAGCGTGCGCGACTGGACGCGCACCAACCGCAACTGGTTCGACGCCGTGCAACTCGAGAAGCGCTTGATGTTCATCATCCTGACGCTGATCGTCGCTGTGGCCGCGTTCAACCTTGTCTCGACCCTGGTGATGACGGTGACCGACAAGCGCGCCGACATCGCCATCCTGCGCACGCTCGGCGCCAGCCCGCGTTCCGTGATGGGCATCTTCGTCGTTCAGGGCGCGCTGGCGGGCATCGTCGGCACGCTGGCCGGAGTGGCGCTCGGCTTGTTGATCGCGTTCAACATCGACGTCATCGTGCCGGCGCTGGAGCGCCTGCTGTCGACGAGTTTTCTGCCGGCCAGCATCTACGTCATCAGCCGCATGCCGAGCCAGCCGCTGTGGAGCGACATCCTGCCGATCACGCTGATCTCGCTGGTGCTGGCGTTCTTGGCGACGCTGTACCCGAGCTGGAGAGCCAGCCGCGTCAATCCGGCCGAGGCGCTCAGGTATGAATGAGGTCCTGACCTGCAAAGGCCTGAGCAAACGCTTCCACGACGGCGAGCTCGACGTCGAAGTGTTGCGCGGCGTCGATCTCGCCGTGAGCAAAGGCGAAACGCTGGCCATCGTCGGCGCGTCGGGTTCGGGCAAGAGCACGCTGCTGCACTTGCTTGGCGGCCTTGATGCGCCGAGCGCCGGCAACGTCACGCTCGCGGGCCGCGACTTCACGTCGATGAGCGCCACCGAGCAAGGCGTCTGGCGCAACAAGCATCTCGGCTTCGTCTACCAGTTCCACCACCTTATGCCCGAGTTCAGCGCGCTCGACAACGTGGCGATGCCGCTGCGCATCCGACGCGATTCGTTGCAGGCTTCACGTGAGGTCGCGGCGGCAATGCTGGCCAAGGTCGGCCTGGCGACGCGCATCAAGCATCGTCCCTCCGAACTGTCTGGCGGCGAGCGTCAGCGCGTGGCGATCGCGCGTGCTCTCGTCACGCAACCTGCCTGTGTGCTCGCCGACGAGCCCACGGGCAACCTCGACCGCGAAACCGCCGACGGTGTGTTTCTCCTGATGCTCGATCTAGCGCGCGAGAACGGCACAGCCTTCGTGCTCGTCAGCCACGACGAGCAGCTCGCTGGTCGCTGCAACCGCATGGCGAGGCTGGTGCGCGGCGTGTTGACATAAGCGCTCGGCCGTACTGCCTGGTGTTGGCACCGGCATCATCCATCCGGCTTGAAGCGATATCCGACGCCGGCCTCGGTGAGCAGCCAACGCGGGCGCGACGAATCGGCCTCGATTTTCTTGCGCAGGTTTCCCATGTGCACGCGCACGTAATGCACGTCGTCGGCATGGCCGGGCCCCCAGACCTCTTTGAGCAGCTGGCGGTGTGTCAGCACCCGGTCGGGTTGCGAAATCAGGAGCGACAGCAGGCGGTACTCGATCGGTGTCACATGCAGCGGCACGCCATTGCGTTCGACAACGCGCCTCGCTCGGTCGATGCGCACCTCGCCGAAAGTGAACACGCTGGACGCATCGGTTTGCGCGCCCTGGTGGCGTCGCAATTGAGCGCGGGTGCGGGCCAGCAGTTCGCCGGCGCCGAAGGGCTTGACCAGGTAGTCATCGGCGCCCGCGTCCAAGGCCTCGATCTTGTCGGCCTCGCTGGTCCGCGCCGACAGCACGATCACCGGGGCTGTCGACCAGCTACGCAGCTCGCGAATCAAGTCCACGCCGTCGCCGTCAGGCAACCCCAGATCGAGTACGAGCAGATCAGGGCGACGCGTGCCTGCGTCGATCAGGCCACGCTGCAGTGTCGCCGCCTCGAAGACCTCGTAGCCCTCCGACTCCAGCGCCATGCGGACGAAGCGCAGGATCGCAGCATCGTCTTCAACCACCAGTACCTTGGATTGCATTGTGTTCACCGTCCGCTGCTCTCACTGGACAGATCATCGGCCTGGCCGTTGGTGGCGCCGCTGTCGCTCGGCGGCTCGCCGCGCGGCAGGGTGATCGTGAAGCGTGCGCCGCCTTGGGAGGCATTCTCGGCGCCGATGTGTCCGCCATGGGCCTGCACGATGGCGCGGCAGATCGCCAGGCCCAGGCCCACACCGGGCGTCGCGCTCTCCTTGCGGCCGCGCTCGAATTTCTGGAAGATCGATTCCTCCTTGCCGCGAGGCAGCCCAGGCCCGCGGTCCTCGACCACCACGGCCACGCCGTCACTGGCCACGGCAGCACGCAGCGTGATCGACGTGCCCGAAGGCGTGTACTTGGCAGCGTTCTCGAGCAGGTTGACCAGCACCCGCTCGAACAGCACCGCATCGAGGTGCAACAGCGGCAGGTCTTCGGCCAATTGCACGTCCACCTCGCGCCCCGCGAGTGCCGGCGAGCAGGCCGCCAACGCGCTGCCCACGACCTCTTCGAGCGGCTGCCATTGGCGGTTGAGTTGAACGGCACCGGCCTCCAGCCGCGCCATGTCGAGCACGTTGTTGACCAGCGCGTTCATGCGCAACGCCGAATCGCGCATCGCCGCGGCGATCTCCGCCTGCTGCGATGTCTGCGGCTGCTTTGTCAACGCCAGCGTGTCGGCCAAACCCACGAGCGCGGACAGCGGGGTGCGCAGGTCGTGCGAGATCGCCGACAGCAGCGAGTTGCGCAAGCGCTCCGACTCGATCTGCACCGTGCTCGACTGGGCGACTTCGATGTAGTGGATGCGTTCGAGCGAGATGGCCAGCAGCGAAGCGCAGGTGTCGAGCAGCTGCCGCTGTTCGGGCGTCCACGGCCGGGTGTTCAACGGTTCCACCGCGAGCACGCCGCGCTGGCGCATCGGCGCCTTCAGCGGCAGCATCAGGCAGGCGCTGGCGGGCAATGTATCGGTGCCGCGGCCGGCCGGTCGCGCATGGTCATACGCCCACTGCGCCACCCCTGCATCGGCCGCGGCCGATGCGCCGGGCAAAACATGAAGGCGGTCGTGGAGGTCGGCGAGCAGCAGCGCCGAGCGTGCACCGAACTCGGCGCTGATGAAGCGCGCGCCGATCGCGGCCACCTGGTCGGCGATCAGTGCGCCGCCGAGGTCCCGGCCCATCTCGTACAGGCTGCGCACGCGGTGCTCGCGTTGGGTCGCGGCCTCGGCCTGAATCTTCAGGCCCGCGGTAAGTTGCCCGATCACAAGCGCCACCACCAGCATCACGCTGAAAGTGACCAGGTACTGCACGTCGCTGACCGCGAACGACAGTTGTGGCGGTACGAAGAAGAAATCGAACAGGGCAACGCCGACGAAAGCGGCCAGCACCGCCGGGCCACGCCCGAAGAACACCGCGACACCGACCACCGCCAGCAGGAACAGCATCACGATGTTGGTCAGCTCCAGCACGCCCAGCAGCGGCGACGCCAGCAGCGTCGTGACAGCGCAGACGGCGAGCGCGGCAAAGTAGCCGCGCCAGGCGCCGCTGACCGTCGGTGCCTCGGCCTCGGTGGCGTCGGCCGCCTCGCGCGCGACGGCCGGCACGGCCACCTGCAGGACATCGATGTCGTCCGCCAGCAAACCGATGCGGTCGGACAGCGGGCGTTGCCAGGGCCAGCGCGGTCGGTTGCGGCCGACGACCAGGCGGGCCAGGTTGTGTTCGCGTGCGTAGCGCACGAGGGCCGGCGCGGCATCGGGGGCCGACAGCGTGGCGGTGGTCGCGCCGAGCTGCTGTGCCAGGCGCAGCACGTGCAGCGGCTGTTGGCGACGCGATTCGGACAGCCGCAGTTGCGCCGGCGTCTCGACATGTACCGCATGCCAGTCGACCTCCAGCTGCGCGGCCATGCGCGCGCAGCTGCGAACCACCTTCTCGGCATGCTCGCCGCTGCCCACGCAGGCCAGCAGCGCCTCGCGGTTCGGCCACACCGGCTGCACCGCGCTGTGCCGCCGGTAGGCCTGCATCTCGTCGTCGACGCGGTCGGCGGTGCGGCGCAGCGCGAGTTCGCGCAGCGCGAGCAGGTTGCCCTTGCGGAAGAAGTTCGATGCGGCGCGCTCCGCCTGCTGCGGCAAATAGACCTTGCCCTGCTTGAGCCTCAGCAGCAATTCGTCGGGCGGCAGGTCCACCACGACCACCTCGTCGGCCTCGTCGAAGATGCGATCCGGCACCGTCTCCCAGACGCGGATGCCGGTGATGCCGCTGACGATGTCGTTCAGGCTCTCTAGATGCTGCACGTTCATCGTCGACCAGACGTCAACACCGGCGTCGAGCAACTCCTCCACGTCCTGCCAGCGCTTGGGGTGGCGCGAGCCCGGCGCGTTGCTGTGCGCCAGCTCGTCGAGCAGCACAAGCCCGTCGGGGTGCTCGGCGCCGAAGGCCAGCGCGGCGTCGAGGTCGAACTCCTTGAGCACCTTGTCGCGGTAGGGCACGTCCTTCAGCGGCAGGCGTGGCAGGTCGCGCGCCATGGCTTCGGTGTCGGCGCGGCCGTGCGTCTCGACCAAACCGACAACCAGCGCCGCGCCGTTGGCGTGGGAGGTGCGCGCAGCTGCCAGCATCGCGTACGTCTTGCCGACGCCCGCTGACGCGCCGAAGAAGATCTTCAGGCGCCCGCGGCGAGCCTTGGCTTCCTCGGCCTGCACCTGCTGTAGCAGGGCGTCGGGATCGGGGCGCTGGTCAGGCATTGGGCACGCTACAACCAACCGGCCCGGCGGAAGCGCCAATAGAGAACGCCGGCTGCGCTGGCGATCAAGCCGAGGGCGACCGGATAACCGAAGCGCCACTTCAACTCCGGCATCTGCTCGAAGTTCATGCCCCAGATGCCCGCCATCGCGGTCGAGACCGCAAAGATCGCGGCCCACGCGGCCAAGCGCTTGGTCGTCTCGCTCTCCTCGATCGTCACCATCGACAGGTTGACCTGGATCGCGGTGCCGATGGTTTCGCGGATCGCGTCGATTGCGCTGTTGATGCGCGCCAGGTGGTCGTTGACGTCGCGGAAATATTCCTGCGTACCGGCGCAAACCGCGGGCACGCGGCCGCCGTGCAGCTTGCTGGCCACCTCGAGCAGCGGCGCCACCGCGTGGCGCAGTACCGTGACGCGGTGCTTCAAGGCATACAGGCGCTGGATGTTCCAGCGCGCCGCACCGCGCTCGAAGATCTGGGTCTCGATCTTCTCGAGTTCGGTCTCGACGCTGTCGAGGAGCGGGAAGTAGCGGTCGACCACCGCGTCCATCAGCGCGTAAAAAACGAACCCCGCACCGTGGCGCAGCAGGTCGGGCTCGCGCTCGCAGCGCTCGCGCACGCCCAGGAAGTGCTGGCTGCTGCCGTTGCGCACCGACAGCACGAAGTTTTTGCCGACGAACACGGCCACCTCGCCAACGCTCCACTCTGCCTGAGCCGGCGCGATGAGCTGCATCACGGTGAACAAGGTGTCGCCGTACTCCTCGATCTTGGGCCGCTGGTGACCGTGGCGCGCGTCCTCGACAGCCAGTTCGTGAAGGTCGAACTCGTCCTGCATCTGGGTCAGCTCGTCGGCGGTGGCGTCGCGCAGCGCTACCCAGACGAAGCAATCCGGGCGGCGCACGTAGTCGCCGATGTCCTCGACGGCGATGTCGGCGAGTTTCTTGCCTTCCTGGTAGGCGACGCAGTTGATCAGCATGGGACGGTGCCTGGGGTGTTGGACTCAGGGTTCCATGGTGTCACGGCTGGGCGCCGTCTTGCGGTCCCGGCGAGGCCGGCCTCGTTCGCCCGAAGGCTGCCGCACGGTGCTGCGCGCCAGCAGCCACCATGCGAGCAGCAGCGGTGCGACCACGGCTGCGAGCGCCATCAAGATGTGCCACAGCGATTCCATGGCCTCGCGTCTTTGGGTTTGCGACTCAGCGCGCCTTGCGCGCGTCCAGCGCCAGATTGAGTGAGAGCACGTTGACTCGCGGCTCGCCCAGGAATCCGAGCCCGCGGCCTTCGGTGTGCGCATCGACCAGTGAGCGCAACTCGGGCTCGGGCAGCGCGCGAACACGCGCCACGCGGGGAAGCTGGTAGTCGGCCGCGGCGCGGCTGATGTGCGGGTCGAGGCCGCTGGCCGAAGTCGTGACGAGATCGATCGGCACGGTGGCGGTGTTGCCAGGATCTGCCAAGCGCAGCGCCTCGATGCGCGCTTTGACCGCGTCGGTGAGCGCCGGGTTGAGCGGGCCCAGGTTGGAGCCGCTGGACGCGCCGGCGTTGTGCGACATCGGGCCGGTGGCCGACGGACGGCCCCAGAAGTACTGGGGCTGCGAGAACGCCTGGCCGATCAGGCGCGATCCGACGACCTTGCCGTCGCGCTCGACCAGGCTGCCGTTGGCGGCGTCCTTGAACGCCGCCTGGGCGATCGCGGTGACCAGCAACGGGTAGATCAGCCCGGTGACGAGGCTGAGCACGACGAGCAACGCGATCGCGGGTCGCAGCAGGCCTTCGCGCGAAGTCGTGGCAGGGGTGACGGACGTGGCAATGGGGGTCATCTGGTTCTCCAGCAGGTTCAGGCCAGGTCGGCCGCCGCGATCAGCAGGTCGATCGCCTTGATGCCAATGAAGGGCACGATCACACCCCCCAGGCCGTAGATCAGCAGGTTGCGGCGCAGCAGCGCCGCCGCGCCCACAGCACGGTAGGGCACGCCCTTCAGCGCCAGCGGAATCAGCGCGATGATGATCAGCGCGTTGAAGATCACCGCCGACAGGATCGCGGAGTTCGGGCTTGCCAGGCCCATCACATTGAGAGCGCCGAGCTGCGGGTACGTCGTGACGAAGGCCGCCGGCACGATCGCGAAGTACTTCGCGATGTCGTTGGCGATGCTGAAGGTGGTGAGCGAGCCGCGCGTCATCAGCATCTGCTTGCCGGTCTCGACGATCTCGATCAGCTTCGTCGGGTTGCTGTCGAGGTCGACCATGTTGCCGGCTTCCTTCGCCGCCTGCGTGCCGGTGTTCATCGCCACCGCCACGTCAGCCTGCGCCAGTGCCGGCGCGTCGTTGGTGCCGTCGCCTGTCATCGCCACCAATCGGCCTGCGGCCTGGTGCTCGCGGATCAGCTTCAACTTGGCTTCTGGCGTGGCCTCGGCCAGGAAGTCGTCGACACCGGCCTCGGCCGCGATCGCCGCAGCGGTCAGGCGGTTGTCGCCCGTCACCATCACGGTCTTGATGCCCATGCGGCGCAGCTCGGCGAAGCGTTCCTTGATGCCACCTTTGACGATGTCCTTCAGCTCGATGACGCCAAGGGCGCGTTTGCCGTCGGCCACCACCAGCGGCGTGCTGCCGCGGCGCGCCACGTCGTCGACGGCGGCCTGCAACGCGGCCGGAAAGTTGCCACCCAAGGTCTCGACGTGTTTTCGGATTGCGTCCGCCGCACCCTTGCGCACCTGGCGCCCCGCCGGCAGGTCGACGCCGCTCATGCGCGTCTGCGCCGTGAAGTGGACGAAGCTCGCACCCAATGCTGCAACATCGCGCTCGCGCAGGTTCCATTTCTGCTTGGCCAGCACGACGATGCTGCGGCCCTCTGGCGTCTCGTCGGCCAGCGAAGCGAGTTGCGCAGCGTCGGCGAGGTCCGCCTCGCTGATGCCGGTGGCGGGGATGAAGGCACTCGCCTGGCGGTTGCCGAGCGTGATGGTGCCGGTCTTGTCGAGCAGCAGCACGTCGACGTCACCCGCCGCCTCGACTGCGCGGCCCGAGGTGGCGATCACGTTGGCCTGCATCATGCGGCTCATGCCGGCCACGCCGATGGCCGACAGCAGCCCTGCGATCGTGGTCGGAATCAGGCACACGAGCAATGCGACCAGCACCGTCAGGCTCACCGTGTTGCCGGCGCCGGCCGCCTGCACGCTGAAGGCCGAGAACGGCAGCAGCGTGGCGACGACGCCGAGAAAGACGATGGTCAGCGCCACCAGGAGGATGGTCAGCGCGATCTCGTTGGGCGTCTTCTGGCGCTTGGCGTTCTCGACCATCGCGATCATGCGGTCGACGAAGGTCTCACCCGGGTTGACTGCGACACGGGCGACGATCCAGTCCGACAGCACGCGCGTGCCGCCGGTGATGGCCGAGAAGTCGCCGCCAGACTCGCGGATCACCGGCGCCGATTCGCCAGTGATCGCGCTCTCGTCGACCGAGGCCACGCCGTCGATCACCTCCGCGTCGGCCGGGATCACGTCGCCGGCTTCGATCAGCACGATGTCGCCCTTGCGCAGGCCGTCGGCCTCGAGCGGATGCCACTTCATTTCGGTGCGCGGCACGCCCGGGCGGTATTCGCCCTGCAGCTTCTTCGCCCAAGTCTGCTTCTTCAGGCCACGCAGCGACGCCGCCTGCGCCTTGCTGCGGCCCTCGGCCAGCGCCTCGGCGAAGTTGGCGAACAGCACGGTGAACCACAGCCACACCGCGACGGCGATCGTGAAGCCGTCGGGCCTGGCCACGGCCAGCGCCGTGGTGAAGGCGCTGCCGACGAAGACAACGAACATCACCGGGTTGCGCACCTGCGCACGCGGGTCGAGCTTCTTGAAGGCCTCGGCCAGTGCTGCACTGGCCAGCGCCGGATCGAACAGGGCAAATTGCTTGCGACTCATGGTCCACTCACTTCCAGAGCATCAGGTGCTCGACGATCGGGCCGAGGGCCAGCGCCGG
>JANOEG010000382.1:0-8008 GCA_031413095.1 Burkholderiales bacterium
ACGCGGCTGGTCGGCATCCCGACCGAGCGCGTCATGCTCGGCGTGTACGTGCTCGCCGGTGTCTTCTACGGCATCGCGTCGCTGCTGTCGGTGGCGCGCACCGGCGTCGGCGACCCCAACGCCGGCCAGACGGAAGCGCTCGACGCGATCACCGCAGTCGTGCTCGGTGGCACCAGCCTGTTCGGCGGCCGCGGCGTGATCCTCGGCACGCTGATCGGTGCGGTCGTCGTCGGCGTGCTGCGCAACGGCCTGACGCTGATGGGCGTGTCGTCGGTCTATCAGGTATTGGTCACTGGCATCCTCGTCATCCTGGCGGTGACGGTGGATCAACTGTCGAGAAAGGGCGCACGATGAACTCGCCTCAAGTGGTCATGAAGGCCAAGGGCCTCATCAAGCGCTATGGCCAGGTCACCGCGCTCGACGGCGCCGACTTCGAGTTGCGCGCCGGAGAAATCCTGGCCGTCATCGGTGACAACGGCGCCGGCAAGTCGAGCCTGATCAAGTGCCTGTCGGGGGCGACGATTCCCGATGAAGGCACGATCGAGCTCGACGGCAAGCCAATCCGCTTCAAGAGCCCGATCGACGCGCGCCGCGTCGGCATCGAAACGGTGTACCAGGACCTCGCGGTGGCGCCGGCGATGACGATCGCCGAGAACCTCTTCCTCGGCCGTGAACTGAGGCGCGAAGGCTTCCTTGGCAACGTGCTGCGCATGCTCGACAAGAAGAAGATGCTCGAGCTGGCGGTGCAGCGCATGTCGGAGTTGAAGGTCGGCATCCGCTCGATGACGCAGGCCGTGGAAACGCTCTCCGGCGGCCAGCGGCAGTGCGTGGCCGTGGCGCGCGCCGCGGCGTTTGCGGAACACGTCGTTATCCTCGACGAGCCGACGGCCGCGCTCGGCGTCAAGGAAGGCAACATGGTGCTCGAGCTGATCCGCCGCGTGCGCGACAAGGGCCTGCCGGTGATCCTGATCTCGCACAACATGCCGCATGTGTTCGAGATCGCCGACCGCATCCACGTGGCGCGTCTCGGCAAACGCGGCGCGGTGCTGAACCCGAAGAAGATCAGCATGAGCGACACGGTGGCAGTGATGACGGGCGCGATGCCGCCGGAGAAGATCCCGGCCGAGTGCCTCGCGTGAACGCTCGCGACGTGCAGGCGCCCGCGCACACGCCGCCCCGCGGCTCCAGCCAGGGCGGCGTGCGCCAGTACAACGAGCGCGTCGTGCTCGAAGCGGTGCGTCTGCACGGTGCCTTGCCGGCGGCCGACATCGCACGGCAGACGCAGCTCACCGCGCAGACGGTGAGCATGATCGCCAAGCGCCTGCTCGACGAAGGGCTGCTCATCAAAGGCGCACCGCAGCGCGGCAAGGTCGGCCAGCCGTCGGTGCCGCTGTCGCTCAATCCCGACGGTGCGTTCGCCATCGGCATCAAGGTTGGCCGGCGTAGCCTCGACACGCTGCTGGTGGACTTCACCGGCACGCGCCGCCAGCGCTTCACGCTCGACTACCGCCATGCCGACCCCGACGACGTGCTTGCCGAAATCGCGCAGCGCTTCAAGGACATCCGGCGCAAGCTGACCCCCGAGCAGCGCGAGCGCGTGCAGGGCGTCGGCATCGCCGCGCCGTTGTCGATGGGCGGCTGGCAGCAACTGCTCGGCGTGCCCGCGCGCAGCGCCGAGAAGTGGCAGCGCATCGACCTCGCCGCCGAAGTCGCGTCGCGCACCGAATTGCCGGTGACGTTGGTCAAGGACACGGCCGCGGCTTGCGTCGCCGAACTGGTGGCCGGCCGCGGCCGCAGCATCAAGAGTTTTCTCTACGTCTTCGTCGATACTTTCATCGGTGGGGGCCTCGTGCTTGATGGCCACCTGCGCGCTGGCATCTCGGGCAACGCCGGCGCGATCGGCTCGCTGCCGCTGTGGCTGGCAAAGACCGAGCGCGACAACCCGCCGGCGCAACTGCTGTCGGTGGCGTCGCTGTTCAACCTCGAGCAGTTCTACAGCGCCGCCGGTGTGGACGTGACCGCCGCCAACGACGAGCGCGCCATGCAATTGCCGTGGCGCAAGCACACCGCACGCTGGCTCGGCGAAGCGTCGGCCGCGATCGCACAAGCCGTCAACTGCGCGGCATGTTTGCTCGACCTGGAAGGCGTGATCCTCGACGGCTCCTTCGCGCGCGATCTGCAAGTCGCGCTGATCGACGAAACCGAAACGGCGCTGGCCCGCTACAGCTGGGAGGGCGTGTCACGCCCGCAGCTCCTGGCCGGCAGTATCGGTTCCGACGCGCGCGCTCTCGGCGGCGCGCTGCTGCCGCTGTACGCCAACTTCACGCCGGACCGCGAGTTGTTCCTGAAGGTGTAGGGGATGCGCCGCTCAGGCGGTGTCCAAGCCAGTCAACTCGCCGGAGTCGAGCTGAGCCAGCAGGTGCCCGAGTGCTTGGGCGTGCTTTGGATCGCTGGCGTTGTCCTGCGCATCCAGCAGCACTTCGCGGATATGGTCGCCGGTGACGAGTTCCATGTCCCAGTCGGGGAACAGGCGCTCGCGGACTTCCTCCACTTCACTCAGCTCGATGACGTTCTCGTGGCGGCGGTCGGTGCGCAGCCGTGCCATCAGCGTGGTGACGTTGTCGCGCGGGCCTTCCAGCCACTGAAAGAAGATGCCGCTGCCGAACACCAGCATGCCGGTGATGCCATGCTCCGCGTTGAAGCGGCGGGCGGTGGCGATGATGCGCTGGACCTCCGCGTCGTCCACGCCGGCCGTGGCGCGGCTGCAATAGACCACGTTGTAGAGCGACGGGACGGCGTGGCCGAACCCGGGCTCGTCGCCTCGCGATTTGTGAAGTGCGCTCATTGGGTAAGCCTCGGCCGTGTCTGCAACGCGGACCGGCGTGTGTTGCGTGAGTGGCGGAGCATAGTGCAGCGCCGACAGCTTGCGCTCCTACCGACCTCGTATTCGCGATGGCGCGAAGGCACTGGTGCCGAGCCAGTGCCACAGCCGCTCGGCGTCGCGCTGGCCGCCGTGAACCCGCACATCGCCCGATGCCAGCGCCTGCTCGGACGTGAGGTCGCCGCTCCAGACTTCGGTCAACGCCCTTAGCGACGCATCGACGACGAGCGTCAGTTCACGGCCAGGATCGTCGCGGCACAGATCGACGACGCCATCTTCCACCACCAGCCACCAGGCGCGCTCGCCTTCGTGTGCGTCGTGCAACTGGAAGTGGATCACCACCGGCTGCGGCGGGCACTCGTCGACACGCACGAAGCGCCGGATGTCCCACATCAGCAGTCCGGCGTCGAGTTCATCGTCGCGCAGGCGGCTGCCGATCCACTTCGCGCCCCAGTGGCCGAGCGCCATGACGATCGGCCGCAGTTGCTCGCCGGCCTCGGTCAGGCCGTACTCCCAGACCTTGCCGACCGCCGTGCGCTGGATCACGCCCGCGGCTTCGAGCGTCTGCAGGCGTTGCGAAAGCAAGCTGGTGGACATGCGCGGCACGCCGCGGTGCAGGTCATTGAAGCGCCGGCTGCCGCACAACAGCTCGCGCACGACCAGCGGCGTCCAGCGCTCGCACAGAACCTCGGCTGCCCTGGCAACGGTGCAGAACTGCCCGTAGCTGCTTTCCATGCGCTGTTCCCCAGAATCGATGCCGGGGATTCTGGACTGATCGGCGCACGCACGTGCAAGCCCTTCAGCCGAGCACGCTCTTGGTGTGGCAGAAGACGTTGTCCGGGTCGTAGCGGCGTTTCAACGCCGCCAGCCTTTGCAGGATCGGCGCGCCGTAGGCCGCTTCGATGCGCTCGGCCCCGTCGTCGGCGTTGAGGAAGTTGACGTAGGTGCCGCCGGTCGAGCACGGGCGGGTGGCCTCGAAGCACTCGCGGGCCCAGAGGATGTTGACCGCGTCGTCTTCGGCGCGATCCCATGAGCCGGTGATGTTGAGCACGTAGGCAGCGTCACGGTTGCCGGCGGGGCAATGGTCGGCCGGCAGCTCGTTCAACGCACCGCCGATCTGGAACATCAGGATCGCCGAGTGCGGCGACTGAAAGCGCCGCGCATGATCGATGGCGACGTCAATCAAACGCGCGTCGATGCCCGGCACGTAGTGCGACTTCCAGTAGTAGCGGCGGCCCTTGGGCTGCGTCGCGTCGAGCAGGCTCTGCATCTGCGTGTAGGGGCGGCGCGTCACGATGTCGGCCACGGGCTTGCCGACGGCGCGCAGCCGCGCAAGCCAGGCCTCGCCTTGCTCTGCCGTGCCGGTGTGGCAGACGAAGATGGCGACGATCGGCTGGCCGTGCATGGCCTTGGGCAACCACGGCGCCGGCGGCGCAGTGCGCAGGACGGCAACGCTGGTCAGCTCGCGCGGCGCCTCGGCGCTGAGCGCGGCGAAGGCTTCGAGCACCTGCTGGCTCTCGTCGGCGCTCCAGGCAATGGCGCCACCCAGGATCTCCGGGCCGACGGCATGCAGCCGGTACTCGAACGAGGTGACGATGCCGAAGTTGCCGCTGCCGCCGCGCAGCGCCCAGAACAGATCGGCGTTCTCGTCGGCCGACGCGCGCACGACCTGGCCCTCCGCGGTGACCACGTCCATCGAGATCACGTTGTCGCAGGTCCAGCCGTGGCGGCGCGTCAGGTAGCCGAAGCCGCCGCCGACGGTGAGGCCGGCGATGCCGGTGGCGGAGACGAAGCCGAGCACGGCCGCGAGGCCATGCAACTGCGTCTCGCGGTCGACGTCGCCCAGCGTGCAGCCGGCCTGCGCGCGGCAGACGCGCTCGGCCGCATCGACCCAGACGCCGCGCAGCAGCGACAGGTCGATCATCAGCCCACCATCGCAGACTGCGAGCCCGGCGATGTTGTGGCCGCCGCCGCGCACCGAGCTGACGATGCGGTGCTCGCGCGCGAACTGCACCGCCCGCACCACATCGACCGTGCCGCTGCAGCGTGCGATGAGCGCGGGCCGGCGGTCGATCATCGCGTTCCAGACTTGGCGGACTTCGTCGTAGGACGGGTCCTCGGCTGCGATCAAGGCACCCCGGAATGTGGCCTTGAAGGCCTGCAGCGCTTCAGCCGAAATCTCGACGCTCGTGCCGTCGATGCGCTTGAACTGGACTGTCATGCTCAACTCCCTGCAGGTCGAATGAAGAAGCGCGCAGCTTGCTTGCGTTCGAGCGAGGCAGCCAGTCCAGAATCTGAAGCGTCGGCAAGGGACCCCTAGGTTGTCCCTGACCTGCGAGCGCGTTGCGCCTCACTCGGGCCTGAAGCCCGCGTCCTTCAACAGCTCAGTGCCTTCCTTGACCTCGGCTGCGACGTAGGCCTTGAACTGCGCGGCCGTTTCCGTGACCGGCTCGATGCCGAGCGCGGTCAGTGCGCCGGACTTGGCCAGTTCGGCAGTCGCGGTGTTGATCGCGGCGTTGAGCGCAGCAACGCGGTCGGCCGGCGTGTCGCGCGGCGCCCAGACGCCGTACCACGACTCGAACGAGAAGGTCGGCAGGCCGCTTTCCTTGAAGGTCGGCACGTCGGGCATCAGGGGGCTGCGCTTGGATGACGTGATCGCGATCGGCTTGACCTTGCCCGACTTGGCCATCTGCATCAGCGAGATCATCGAGTCGAGCATCACGTCGGTGTGCCCGCCGGCCACGTCCATCAGCGCCGGCTGCGTGCCCTTGTACGGTACCAGCGACAGCTTCACATCGGCCTGCTTGGCCATCAGCAACGTGGCCAGGTGGCTCGGCGCGCCGGCCGCCGGAATGCCTGCGGTCCACTTGTCGGGCTCCTTCTTGATCGCGGCGAGTATGTCGGCCAGCTTGCCCTGCGGCTTGGCCGGCGCGGCCACCAGCATCAGCGGCGCGGTGCCGGTGCGAGCCACCGGCGCGAAGTCGGTCTGCGGGTCGTACGGCGGGGCGCTCAGCACCTGCCTGGCCAGCACGTGCGTGGCCGCCGAGAACAGCAGCGTGTGGCCGTCGGCCGGCGAGGTCTGCACCGACTTGCCGCCGATGGTGCCGCTGCCACCGGCCTTGTTCTCGACGATGACGGTGATGCCGAGTTGCTTTTGCAGTTGCGTGCCGAGCAAGCGCGCCGCTGCATCGACGCCGCCGCCGGCGGCGAAGGGCACGATGATCTTGAGCGGCTTGTCGCACTCGGGGAAATTGGCCTGCGCCAGCGCCGGCAGGCTCGCCGACAGCACCATGGCCGCCAGCAACTTGATCCTGAGTCTCATCTTGTCTCCTCGGAACGGGGAAGTGTGCGCGGGCAAGGAGCGACGCTCCTTGCCCGCTCGCGCGTGTCGGTCTCAGTTGACCTTGTCCAGACCGGCCGAGCGCATCGCGTCGGCGATTTCCTTCTCGGCGCCATCGGCCAGCGGCAGCAGCGGCGAGCGCACCGTCGCATGGTCGAGGATGCCGCGATGGACCAGCGCCCACTTCAGTGCCACCGAGCCTTCCATGTGCGAGCCGCGGTGATAGACGTTGGCCGTCACCGGCAACAGGCGGTCGTGCAGTTCGCGGGCCTTCTTGTAGTCCTTGGCCTTGCCGGCGGCGACCATCTCGACCAGCGGCTCGGGGGCGATGCAGCCGTAGCCGACCAGCGCGCCGTCGACGTCGAACATCGTGTGCAGCAGGTATTCGTCGTGGCAGGTCAGGATCTGCAGGTCCGGGCGCTCCTTGCGGATGACCGGGATCTCGCGGTCCCAACGCTTCATGTTGCGCACGCCGTTCTTCATCGCGAAGACGCCGGGCTGCGCCGCGATGTCGAGCTGCGTCTGCAGGTCGTACGTGCACTTGGTGGCGTCCGGGTACTGGAACAGGATCAGCGGCAGGCCGCTGGCTTCGTAGATCGCTTTGTAGCGGTCCTGCGGCGCGCCCTTCTGGTAGCCGAAGCGCAGCCAGCCGTGCGACGGATAGACCAGGCCGGCCGACGCGCCGGCCTTCATCGCGCGCTTGGCTTCTTCGGCGGCGACCTGCGTGCCTTCGAGCGTGATGCCGGCAATGATCGGCAGCTTGCCGCTCACCGATTCCTTGAAGGCCTCGATGACCTTGAGCTGCTCGTCGCGCTCGAGGAACGTGCCTTCGCCGGCATGGCCGAGCACCGTCAGGCTTTTCACACCGGACACGCTGCCGAGCCACTTGCCCAGGCGCTGGATGGCGGGGTAGTCCACGGTGCCGTCGCGCGTGAACGGGGTGATCGGGGCGGGGTTGACGCCGCGCAGATCGAGGGAGGGCTTGGTGCTCATGTCGGTTCCTTTCAAAGGGGGTTGAGCGGGGTTGGTGTGTGCACTTTAGGAACCGCAAGCCTCTGCGCATAGATAGACTTCGCAGCAACCAGACTTGCCTGAATCGGCAACTCAGCCAATGGAGTCCCGGCCATGAACGTCACCACCGTCAAGCTGTTCCTCGAAGTGGCCGAAGCCGGCAGCCTTTCCAAGATCGCCGCGCGGCGGCAGACGGTGCAGTCGCACGTCAGCCGGCAGATCACCGACTTCGAACAGCAGTGCGGTGGGCGGCTGTTCCGCCGCACGGGGCGCGGCGTCGAGCTCACCGACCTCGGCACGCGCGCAGCAACACGCCTGCGCGCGTGGCTGCAGGAGACCGAGCGCCTGACCGAAGACCTGCGCTCGGAGTCGAGCCAGATCGCGGGCGGCGTGCGCCTGGGCATCATCCCTTCGGCCGCGCACCCGCTGATGACGCGTCTGTTCGAGCGCCTGCAGGCCGAGCATCCCGGCGTGCGCCTGGACATCGCCGAAGCGCAGGGCACCGAGCTCGACGCGATGCTCGACAGCGGCGCGGTCGATCTCGCGATCCTGTTCCGCTACCAGCGGCCGAGCGCGCGCGCGAAGAGAAGGCGCTGTGCGTGGCCAGCACCTACCTCGTGTCGGCGCCGGGCGATCCGCTGACGCAGCCGCCCACGATCAACTTCTCGAAGTTAAAAGGCCTGCGCCTGGTGCTGCCGCGCCGGCCGAGCCATTGGCGCAACGCGCTCGACGAGGCCGCGCGCAGCCTGGGCTTCAAGCTCGAGCCTGTCGCCGAA
>JANOEG010000383.1:0-5665 GCA_031413095.1 Burkholderiales bacterium
GCCCCGAGCAGTGCGCGATCGGCCAGCAGGTTGATGCGCCGCGGCACACCGCGCGCGGCGCGGTGAATCTCCTGCATGGCGCGCTGCGAGAACGGCATGGCCGATGTCAGGCCGGCTATCGCCAGGCGATGCCGCAGGTACTGCGCGGTTTCGTCTTCCGACAGCGCATCGAGGTGAAAGCGCGCAATCACGCGCTGCGCCACCTGCTCGAGCTCGGGCCGGCGCAGCATCTGCCGCAGCTCGGGCTGGCCGATGAGCACGATCTGCAACAGCTTGCGCTCGTTGGTTTCGAGGTTGGTCAGCAGGCGCAGCTGTTCGAGCACATCGGAGGACAGGTTCTGCGCCTCGTCGATGATGAGCACATTGTTCAAGCCGACCGAATGCGTGTCGATCAGGAACTTGTTGAACGGATCGAGGTAGTCCTTGGCCGTGAACACCTTGCCCGGTTCGTGCGTGTCCACCGGCACGTGGAACTCCTCGCACACCGTCTTCAGCAGCTCGAGCGCGGTCAGCTTCGGGTTGAAGATGTAGGCGACGTTGCAGCGCTTGGGAATCTGCTCCAGCAGGCAGCGACAGACGGTGGTCTTGCCGGCGCCGATCTCGCCGGTCAGCAGCACGAAGCCGCCACCGCCGCCCTTGACGCCATACAGCAGGTGCGCCAATGCCTCCCGGTGACGCTCGCTCATGAAGAGATAGCGCGGGTCCGGGGCAATCGAGAACGGCTCGTGCTTGAGGCCGAAGTACTGAACGTACATATCCATGAGGATAGCGTGGAGCTGCATTTGCCTTGCAAAATGCAAGCATGCTGCCTCGCAACCTCGCCCTCATCGACGACGACGCTGAATATTCGGAGTACTTGGCTCAGCACCTGCGTGGCCGCGGCATCGACGTCAGCGTGTACGACGACAGTGATGCCTTGCTCGCCGACGCCGACGCGCACCGCTACGACTTCTACCTGGTCGATCTGATGCTGCCCGGCGTCGATGGCGTCGAGCTGATCAAGGTCATTCGCCGCCGCAGCGACGCCGGCCTGCTGGTGGTCTCCGGCCGCCTCGGCCCGGAGGTGTTCGCCAGCGTCATGACGGCCGGCGCCGACATGTACCTGGCCAAGCCGGTGCAGTTCGACCAGGTGTCGCTGGCCATCCAGGCCGTGCAGCGCCGCGCTGCCAAGGACGCCACTTCGAACCGCTCATGGAAGCTCGACCGCCAAGCGCGCGAGCTGATCGTGCCCGACGGCGCGCGCGTGGCTCTGAGTGACGCCGACATCACCGTGCTCGAGTGCCTGCTCGAAGCCGCCGGCGAGACGGTGACGCGCGAGACTCTGTCCCAGCGCCTCGGTCGCGCACAGGACGACGAAGGCGACAATGGCCTGAATGCGATCATCTACCGCTTGCGCCGCCGCATCGAGCGTGCGACGCCGATGCTGGTGCCGCTGCAATCGCGCTCGCGCGTCGGTTACCTCTTCCGCGCGCCCTTGGTCGTGGCCTGAACGGGTCGTTTGGCGGATTGGCTCGTTGCGCTCGCCTCCCCAGGCCGGGCCGACCGCCGTTTGGGCGCTGCGCGCCGCTCGCCAGCCGGCGCCGGCGCAGTCAGCGCGCCGCCGTCCTGAGCTATCCACAGCCGCATCGTGGTCCCGCTCTCGCCAGTGGTGACGAGTTCTGCGCGGCCTCCCTGCAGCTCGAGCACGCGGCGCACGATGTACAAGCCCAGGCCGTGGCTGGCGCGCCCGCTGGGGTGACGCCCGCGCGTGCCGCGCTCGAACAGGCGTGGCAGCAATTCGGGCTCGATCCCCGGCCCCTGGTCGATGACGTCGATGACCAGCGCCAGCGGCTGGTCGGAATCGGCCACACGCAGCGTCACCGGTGAGCCCGGCGGCGAGTAGCGCAGCGCATTGGCCAGCAAGTTGCGCAGCGCCAGGCGCAGCAGACCCATGTCCATCGACGCGGTTCGCGTGTCGGCCACGCGTTCGATGTGCACGCGCTCGCGCTCGGTGAGCGGCATGTCGCCCACGGCCACGGCCAACAGCGTGTCGACGTCGACGTCGCTGTCCTGCCGCCTGGGGTGTTCGCTGCTGCCCAGCAACGCTGCCACGGCCAGGGTGTTGTCGACGCCGGACATCACGGCTTGCATCACGCTCTGGGCACGCTGCAGGCGCTCGGCGGCGTCGCTGCGCGAGCGCGGCTTGGCCAGCGCCGCGGCGGCGCTTTGCAATGCCGCCGAGGCGTTGTTCAGCGGCTGGCGAACCTCATGGGCGAGCACATTGAGCATCTCGCTGCGCTCGGCCAGCAGCGCATCGAGTTCGGCGGCGTAGCGCTCGACATCGGCGCGCTGCACCTGCTCGCGCTGCAACTCGGCAGTGCGCGCCAGGAGCTCGGTCACATCGTCAGTCACGACCAGCGCGCGCAGCGACCGGCCCCCTTCGTCGTACTGCACGATCGCCGAGGCCACGATGTCGAGCAGGCTGCCATCGCTGCGCCTGACCTGAAGCACGCCGCTGGTGTGGTGGCCGCTGGCCCAGAGCTGCTGCAACTCTTGCTGGCGCAGGCTGCGCGATTCGTCTGAGAAGAACTCCAGCGCGTGCCGGCCGATCACCTCCTCGCGCAGGTAGCCCATCGTTTCGAGCCAGCGGTCCGACACCGACAGCAACAGGCCGTCGATGTCGATCGAGTGCATCATCGCCGGCGTCTGCTCGTACAACTGCAGCAACAGGCGGTTGTTGTCGCGCAGCGCCCGCTCGGCGTCGTGGCGCCAGGTGATGTCCTGGAAGGTGCCGAAGGCACGCACGGCACGGCCGTTGTCGAACGTGACCTCGCCGATCGCGCGCACCCAGATGTGCCGGCCCTGCGCGGTGACCATCGGCAGTTCGAGGTCGTAGGGCGTGCCCACCACGGTCGCCAACTCGAAGGCGTGCATGAGCGTGTCGCGGGCTTCTTGCGGGTAAAAGCTGATGGCTTCTTCGATGGTCGGTTTGTGGCCGGGTTCGAGATCGTGGATGCGGCAGGTCTGGTCCGACCAGGTCAACGCGTTGTCCAGCAGATTGACTTCCCAGCCGCCGATCCCGGCGACGCGGCCGGTGCGGTCGAGAAAGGCCTCGCTGTCGCGGAGGCGCGCTTCACCGGCGCGGGCCTCGGTGACGTCTTCGACCGTGCCGACGTAGCCGCTGATGGTGCCGTCCTCCGCCAACACAGCCCGCGCCAGCGAACGCACCTGGCGCACGGTGGCGTCGGGTCGCTGCACGCGAAACTCCATCGCGAACTCGCAGTTGGCCTCGGCGCTGCGCTGCCACTCACTGGACACGGCGTCCCGGTCGTCTGGATGCAAGGCGCTGCTCCAACCCTCGCCCAGGCTGTGTTCGAGCGACAGACCAAAGATCGCCTGCCAGCGCGCATTGGTGTAGGTGCAGTGGCCGTGCGCGTCGGTGTGAAAGACGCCCAGCGGCGAGGCGTCAGAGAGCGTGCGGAACTTGCGCTCGCTGACGGCGAGGGCACGCTGCGCAGCGTCCATTGCGCGTGCGTCCCACAAGTCCTGCGCCAACGCGACGAAGCCCTCGACGGCGCCGTTCTCGCCGCGCAGCGGCACCAGCTGAACTTGTTCGTCGCGCATGCCGTCCTGGAACGGCACTCTGGCCTCGAACCGCTGCTCCTGCCCCGCCAGCGCGGCCGCATGGCGTTCGCGGTGCTCGTTGAATGCCGTCTCGCCGATGACGGCCGACAGATGCTGGCCGAGCAAGGCAGCAGCGCTGCTGCCGGTGCGCTTCTGCACCAGCGCATTGGCATAGGCGTTCCGCAGCTCGCGGTCCCACACCGAGACCGCCATCGGCAGGCGGTCCAGGATGGCACCGAGCGCTCGCACGTGCCCTTTCAGTTCAGACTCGACCACGCTCGGCGTGCCGAGTGCCTGGCCATGCGCGCGCTCGCGCAGCAGCAGTGCCTGCACCACCGCCTGTGCCAGCTCGGTAAGTTGCAGGCGTTGCGTTGGCGTCAACTGCCGCGGCACGCGGTCGATCACGCACAGCGTGCCCAGGCGCTCGCCGCCAGGCAACGTCAGCGGCGCACCCGCGTAGAAACGGATGCCGGGCTCGCCGGTCACCATCGGGTTGTCGGCAAAGCGGTGGTCGGCGCGTGCGTCGGCCACAGTCATCAGCTCGCGCTCGAGGATCGTGTGCGCGCAGAACGCCAGGTCGCGCGGCGTCTGTTGCACGCCGGGCAGTCCGAGGTTGGCCTTGAACCATTGGCGCCGGGCATCGACCAGGCTGACCAGCGCGATCGGTGTGCCGGCAATCTGCGCGGCCAGACGCGCCAAGCCGTCGAACAGCGGCTCGGGCGCCGAGTCCAGCACGTTCAGGGCGCGCAGCCGCGCCAGGCGCTGCGATTCGTCGGGCGGCAGCACCGCCTTCACGTTGTCAGCAGCCCCCGTTGCTCGATGAAGCGCACCACCGTCTCGAGACCGCTGCCCTGATGCAGGTTCGTCATCACGTACGGCCGCCGATCGGCGTGCGCCGGCCGCATGCGCTGCGTGTCGGCTTCCATCACCGCCAAGTCGGCGCCGACGTAAGGCGCCAGGTCGGTCTTGTTGATGACGAGCAGGTCGCTCTTGGTGATGCCGGGGCCACCCTTGCGCGGAATCTTCTCGCCGCCGGCGACGTCGATAACGTAGATGGTCAGGTCGGAGAGCTCGGGGCTGAAAGTCGCTGCCAGGTTGTCGCCGCCGGACTCGATGAAGACGACGTCGGCATCGGGAAACTTTTCCAGCATGCGGTCCACCGCTTCGAGGTTGATCGACGCGTCCTCGCGGATCGCCGTGTGCGGGCAGCCGCCGGTCTCCACGCCCATGATGCGTTCGGGCGCCAGCGCGCCGGCCACGGTGAGCAGGCGCTGGTCTTCCTTCGTGTAGATGTCGTTGGTGACGACGACCAGGTCCCAGCGCTCGCGCATCGCCTTGCACAGCTTTTCAACGAGCGTGGTCTTCCCCGACTGAGGGGGAACTCTAAACCCACATTTGCACTCGAAAGGTGCAGGAGAGAGATGATCGAGATTGTTGAAGTGGCATTCAAGCATAGCTTTTTGCTTATCAATCCCAGCATTACGTGCAGTTTTGTCTGCAAAAAATCTGTGGTATTGACCACAATAACAGCAAACTTTCTCGTAGAAAGAGATCATTAAATAGATAGCGAAGTGAAACTGTTAGCTGAACCGGTTAAGAAAAAAATGCTAATAGAATATAAAACTATATTTTATAGATATTATTTTTTATTTAGTCGTTTAAAAAATTACATATGAGAAGAACAAATGTTAGATAACATTAGCTTGATAATTGGGTAAAATAATATAAAAAAGATAGCTACAGAAAGAAAAGTTATAGAAAAAAAAATACATATTATTATATTATTTATAAAAGTTTTTATTTAGTCGTTTAAAAATTTACATATGAGAAGAACAAATATTAAATAAATTTAGCTTGATAATTGGGTAAAATAATATAAAAAAGATAGCTAGAGAAAGAAAAGTTATATAAAAAAAAGTACATATTATTATATTATGTATAAAAGTATATATAATTAAATAAATAATAAAAAAGAATTTTTTCTAGTGGAACGGTATTGTCAGGTTAATTTTAATTGTTATTTAAGTCTATTCAGTTAAAAAAATATAATAATAATTTTTTT
>JANOEG010000384.1:0-26032 GCA_031413095.1 Burkholderiales bacterium
ATCAGGATCGCCGTCATGACCAGCATCGTGATGAAGAACGGAATCGTGCCCTGGAAGACCTCGGCGATCGTGCCCTCGCCGCGCACACCCTGGATCACGTACAGCGTCATGCCCACCGGCGGGCTGATCAGCGAGATCTCGCACATCAGGACAATGAAGACGCCGAAGAACACCGGGTCGATGCCGGCCGCGACGATCACCGGGAACACCAGCGGCACGGTACCGACGAGCATGGGCAGCGTCTCGAAGAAGATGCCGAGCACGAGGTAGAACAGCGCCAGTGCCCACAGCAGCGTCGTCGGCGAGACGTTGAGCGACTGCACCAACGAGCCGATGGTCTGTGTGACGCCGAGCAGGCCGAGCACGAAGTTCAGATAGAACGCCGCGGTGAGGATCAGCAAGCTCATCGCCGTCAGCCGCAACGTGGCGCGGAAGGCCTCGTGCAGCATCTTGACGTTCAAGTTGCCGTAGGCCCAGGCGATCGGCAGCACGACGACGACGCCGAGCGCCGCGCTTTCGGTCACCGTGGCCCAGCCGGTGTAGATGCAGCCCATGACAACGGTGAAGACGATCAGCGGTGCCAGCAGGTGCTTCAGGCGGCCGATTTTTTCGGCCAGCGGCGAGTCGCTCGTCTCGACGCCCATCAGCTTCGGACGCAGCAGTGCGATGCCGATGATCGTCAGCATGAACAGTAGCGTCATCAGAATGCCCGGCACCACGCCCGCCGCATACAAGCGACCGGCTGACGTGTTGGTCATGGCGCCATAGACCAGGAAGGCGATGCCCGGCGGGATCAGGTTGCCGAGGCTGGCGCCGGCGGCAATCGAGCCGAGCACCAGACGCTGGTCGTACTTGCGCGTCTTGAAGGCCGGCAACGCGACGGTGGAGATCGTCGCTGCGGTGGCCACCGACGAGCCCGACACGGCCGAGAACAGCGCCGAGGCGCCGATGTTGGTGTGCAGCAGGCCACCGGGCAGGAACGTCAGCCAGTCGGCCAGCGATTGGTACATCTTGCCGGTCGCGCCGCCACGCACGAGGATTTCGCCGAGCAGGATGTACAGCGGGATCGACAGCAGCACGTAGTCTTCATTGGCGGCCCAGAACTGGTTGCCGACGGCCATCACCGCAGGCATGCCGAGGTAGAGCAGGCCGCCGATGAGCGCGGTGGCGAACATCGTCGTCGCGACATGCAGGCCGAGGAACATCAGCGCCATCATCAGCAGGAAGCCGAGACCGATTTCGAGCGGACCGATCATGGCCTTGCTCCCTGCTTCAGCTCGGCGAGAACCTCGCCGGCCTCGCTCTCGATCTCTTCTTCGAGCGTCTGCGGCCCGTAAGCGGCATTGACTTCATCGTGCCGGCCACGCAGCAGCAATTGCAGGCAATGAGCCGCAAGATAGACCGCAACCACGGCGAACAATGCCCAGCCGGTCAGCCACAGCGACTGCGGAATCCACATCGGCGTCTGCAACGGCGTCGTCGAATGGCTCTGGAACTCGATCGACTCCGCCAGCACGACATAGCCGCGCAGCACCGCGAACACCGCCATGCCGGCCAGCGTGACCATCGCCAGCGTGTTCAGCAACGAGCGCACGAGCGGCGGCATCTTGCCGACCAGAAAGTCGATGCGGGTGTGGCCGCGCGTGATGAGCGTGTACGAAAAGCCGATTGCACCGACGATGGCCAGCGTGTAGCCGCCGACCTCATCGACGCCTTGGAGGCTGAACGCGAACAGCTTGCGAGACACCATCTCGACGCAGGTGGCGATCGACAGCACGATCAACCACCAGCCGACAGCCAGCACGAGAACATCGATGGCGCGTTCGAGCACGCGGCTGGCAGGGTTGGGCGGCATGCGTGCGCGCTCAGTTAATCTTGTAGCCGCGCGCCTTGCCGACCGTCGCGTTCCAGCTCTCGCTGCACGTCGGATCGACCTTGTTGCAGCTCTCCTTCCACAGCGGCAGCACGACCGACGACACCGCCGCCTTGACCTTGGCCGCATCGGCGTCCGACACGGTGACCATCGTCATCTTGAACTTGGTGCCGTCCTTGCACGGGTCGGTGCCGACATTGCAGTTCATCGCGTCGGCGTTGCCGCGGTCGGCCAGCTGCCACATTTGGTCTTCCATGTTCTTGAACGCCGCGAGCGTCTTGGCTTGCGATTCGGGCGAGAGCTTCTTCCAGTAGTCGAGGTTCATGAAGTGGCCCTGCACCGAGCCTGACACCGACAGCGGCAGGAAGTGGCTTGTCACCTCGGGCCACTTGCCAGCGTTGCCCGAGCTCGGCGACGTGACGCCGCAGTTGGCCACGCCGCGCTGCAACGCCGGATAGACCTCGGAGAACTGCATCGTCACCGGCGTCGCGCCCAGGCTCTGGATCAGCGCGGCCATCGACGGCGTGAAGCTGCGCACCTTCAGGCCCTTGATGTCGTCGAGCGTCTTGATCGGCTTGTTGCAGTAGAAAACCTGCGGGCCAAAGGGCCACAGCGTCAGCACCTTGGCGTTGAAGCGCTTTTGCAGTCGCTCGTCGAAGGCAGTGCGATAGGCATCGACGGCCTTGCGCAAGTCGACGAGGTTGGTCGAAACACCGATCAGATCGACGCCTTCGAAGAACGGGTCGTCGCGCGCGGCCATGCCGATCTGCACGCTCATCACGTCGAAAGTGCCCGATCGCAGCATGCGCAGCGCGTCTGCCGCCTGCACACCCACCGTGTCCATCGGGTTGTAGTTGATGGCCATCGGCGTGCCGAGGATCTTCGGCAGGTTGGTGAAAAACGGCCGCTCGACCTGGTCGATGTGTTTGGCGTTGGACGAGAAGTTGCCGGCAATCCGCATCGCCGCAGGATCGGCGGCATGCGCACCGCACAGCATCAGGGCCGAGCCGGCGATCAAGGTCAAGAGTCGCTTCATGGTTGCAATGCTCCGGGGGTTGGCAGGTTCAGTGGTCGGGAAAAAGAGCGTCGAGGCGCAGCCGCGTGATCGCTGCCACCTGGTTCAAGGCTTCGGTCAGTTCGCGATCGGTGTCGAGTGCCGTGCGTCGCGCCAGCTCGTGGAAGATTCCGGCCTGGGTGTAGTGGCGCACGCAGACGATGAACGGGAATCCGTGCTTGTTTCGATAGGCCGCGTTCAACGCGTTCATGCGCGCCAGCGCCTCGGGGCGCAGCGACTTCAAGCCCGCGCTCAGCTGCTCGGTGTCGGAAGCCTCGGTCAGCGTGCCGCGCTGCGCTTCGGCGCCGGCCAGCTCGGGATGGGCGCGCAGCAGCGCCAACTGCTGCGGCCGCTCGGCGGCATGCAGCGCCGCCATCATGTGCAAGTGCAGCTCGGCCACGTCGGCGAACGGGCTGCGCAGCCATGCCTTCTGCGCGACCCACGGCGAATGCTCGAAGACGTTGCCGAGCAAGGCCGTGAAGGCTTCGAGAGACCACTGCCCCACGTCGATCAAGCGCTGCGGTCCGGATGCCTGAGACATGGGTGGTTCCCGTTGTGTGCCGACAAATTCTAGGAACGAGCGCGGTGCCGCCGGCACGCGATCTGTTATATCCCGCATACGCAAATCCAGTGCCGGCCGACGTGTGACGCCAGGCTCCATCAATCACATGGCCCGACCCAAGGACCCGTTCGACACCTACCTGCTGCGCGTGCTGACAGTGCTGCTGGTCGAGCGCAACTTGACGCGCGCGGCGATCCGCATGAACCAGTCGCAGCCGGCGATCAGCACGGCGCTGCGCAAGTTGCGTGAGCTTTTCCAGGACGAACTGCTGGTGCGCAGCGGCAATGCGATGGTGCCGACGCCCCGCGGCCTGGAGCTGCTCGAATCGGCGCGCGCGGCGCTGCAGGAGATCGACAAGCTGTTCGTGTCGGCGCAGGACTTCGAGGCCGCGACCACGCAGCAGCAGTTCAAGATCGGCTGCCCCGACTACCTGGCCACGGTGTTTCTGGCCGGCGTGGTGCGGGAGCTGCGGCGCCAGGCGCCCAATGCGCGGCTTTTGATCCACCCGCTCGGCCCCGAGTACGACTTCGAGCGCGCGCTGGCCAACGGCGAGCTCGACACCGTGATCGGCAACTGGCCCGAACCTCCCGACCAGTTGCACACGGCACCCCTGCTGGATGATGACATCGTGTGCCTGATGGCCGCCGGCCACCCGCTGGCGCGCGGCCGGATGACGGTGCAGCAGTACCTGCATGCGCCGCACCTGGTGCCGCTGCCCTTCTCCGCCGCGCACCGCGGTGTCATCGACCGCCACCTGGCAAGCCTGCGCGTGACGCGCAACGCGCGCGTCGAGGTGCCCTTCTTCACGATGGCACCCCACATGCTCGTGGGCAGCGATCTGATCTTCACGATCAGCCGCCACTTCGCGCTGCACTACGCCAGCCTGTTGCCGCTGGCAGTTGTCGACTGCCCGATCGAGTTCCCGCGCATGCGCTTCTATCAGATGTGGCATGGCCGGCAGCAGGCCTCGCCGGCGCACAAGTGGCTGCGTGGCGTGCTGAAAGACGTTGCCGCGGCGACGGTGGGCCGGCCATGAGACGCTCTTCGCTGTGGCGCCGATGGCGGCCAGCGATCCCCCTTGCACCGCTAGAGTGCAAAGCATGCAGAGCTGCCGCCCGCATCGGTGCGCGTTGCGTCGGCTTCGTGGTGCGCAAGTCATCGTCGGGGCTTTGAGGGGGCTGCATTGCAAGACGCATGCAACCGCGCCGCGCTGCGCATCGACGGCCGGTCGGCAGGGCCTCGGGCCGCAGTGGGGCGCGCCTATATAATTCGCAGCTCCGTCAATGCCGGAATAGCTCAGTTGGTAGAGCAGCGCATTCGTAATGCGAAGGTCGGGGGTTCGACTCCTCTTTCCGGCACCAAAGGATTCAAGGGCCTGGCATCTCGCCAGGCCCTTTTCTTTTGGCTCAGTCCGGAACCACTGCCGTGACTTCGATCTCGACCTTGGCACGGTCTTCGATCAGCGCGGCCACCTGCACCGCCGTCATCGCGATGTCGTAGTGGCCGATCAACTCGCGGAACGCGGCGCCGATGGCCGGCAGCGCGGCGAGGTACTCGCGCTTGCTGGTCACGTACCAGGTCATGCGCGTGATGTGGTGCGGCTTCGCGCCCCCCGCTTCGAGCACGGCAACGATGTTGGCCAGCGCCTGCCGAGACTGCGCAGCGAAGTCGTCGCTATGGAAGACGCCCTGCCCGTCCCATCCGATCATGCCGGCGACGAAGACTTGTTTGCCATTGGCGGCGACGCCATTGGCGTAGCCTTTCGGGCGCGGCCAGCCTTCGGGAAGCAATGCTTGTTTCATGTCAGTTGATGCAGCATGAAGCGCTGCAGTTTTCCGGTTTGCGTGCGCGGCATCTTGTCGATGAAGACGACGGCACGCGGGTATTTGTAGGGCGCGATGGTCTGCTTGACGAAATCCTGCAGCGTCTTGGCCATCGCTTCGTCGCCGGCGTGCCCGGGCCGCAGCACGACATAGGCCTTGACGATCTGACCGCGCTCGGCGTCCGCCGCGCCCACAACGCCGCACTCGGCCACAGCAGGGTGCTGCATCAGCGCGTCTTCGACCTCGGGGCTGGCGATGTTGTAGCCGGCCGAGATGATCATGTCGTCGGTGCGCGCGTGGTAGTGGAAGTAGCCGTCGGCATCGACCCAGTAGGCGTCGCCGGTGTAGTTCCAGCCGTGCTTGACGTAACTCTTCTGCCGCGCGTCGGCGAGGTAGCGGCAGCCGGTCGGGCCTTTGACGCGCAGCTGACCGACGGTACCGGCCGGCACGGGCTTGCCGTCGTCATCGACCACTTCAGCGCGGTAACCCGGCACCGCGACGCCGGTGGCGCCGGGGCGGGCATGCGCTTCGTCAGCGGAGATGAAGATGTGCAGCAGTTCGGTGGCGCCGATGCCGTCGATGAGCTCAATCCCAGTGGTCTGTCTCCACAGTGTGCGTGTCGCTGCAGGCAGCGCCTCGCCGGCCGAGACGCACTTGCGCAAGCGTGTTGCGCGCAACGCATCGCCGTGCGCGGCGAGTGCGCGGTACGACGTGGGCGCAGTGACAAGCACGGTGGCGCCGAAATCGCGGATGCCGTCGAGCAGGTGCGTCGGTGTGGCCTTCTCGAGCAGCACGGTGGATGCGCCAACGGACATCGGAAACAGCAGCAGGCCCCCAAGGCCAAAGGTGAAGGCCAGTGGCGGACTGCCGATGAATACATCGTCGGCTTCGGGTCGCAGCACATGCGGTGGCCAGCAACGGCACGCGGCGACCACATCGCGGTGGAAGTGCATCGTCGCCTTGGGCACACCGGTCGTGCCCGAGGTGAAGGCGAGGAGGCAGGTGTCGTCGGCGGCGGTGTTGATGGCGGTGAAGGGCTCATCGTGGCGCTGCATCGCGGCTTCGAGACTGCCGTCACCGCTCGTGTTGAACAGACGCAGGTCGAGCGACGACGACGCCAGGCGCAACTCGTCGGCCAACGCCGCATCGCACAGCGCATGCGTGACCCGGCCGATGTCGATGATCGCCTTCAGCTCCTTGGCGCGCAGCAACGGCATCGTTGCCACCGCAATCGCCCCGGCCTTCATCACGGCAAACCAGCAGGCTGCGAGCATCGGGTTGTTCGGCGCGCGCAGCAGCACACGGTTGCCGGGCACGACGCCCATGTCCTTGACCAGCACGTGGGCGATGCGATCGGCACGGTCTTGCAGGTCGCGCCAGGTCCAGCTCAGACCGGGCGCGCGAATGCAGATCCGCTCGCCGCGGCCTTGTGCGATCGGCTGGTCGAGCAGCTCGGCAGCGCAGTTCAGCTGTGCGGGAAATTGCAGATCGGGCAGCTCGAACAGGAACTCCGGCTGCTGATCAGCCGGCGGCAGGTGGTCGCGGGCGAAGGTGTCGATGTGGGCGCTGGGCATGGCTACCCCTTCATGTCTTTCAGCAGTTCACGGGCAATGATCAACTGCTGCACTTCGGTCGCGCCCTCGTAGATGCGCAGCGCGCGGATCTCGCGGTAGAGGCGCTCCACCGGCATCTCGCTGACGACGCCCAAACCGCCAAACATCTGCACCGCCGCGTCAATCACCTGCTGCGCGCCTTCGGTGGCGACCATCTTGGCCATCGCGGCTTCGCGCGTGACGGTGTGGCCCTGGTCGCGCTGCCAGGCCGCGCGGTAGGTCAGCAAGGCAGCGCTGTCGATGGTGGTCGCCATCTGCGCCAGCTTGGCTTGCGTGAGCTGGAAGTCGGCGAGCACGCCGTTGAACATCTTGCGCGTCGTTGCTCGCTGCAAGGCTTCGTCGAGTGCGCGGCGCGCGAAGCCTAGAGCCGCGGCGGCCACCGAAGTGCGGAACACGTCGAGCGTTCGCATGGCGAGCTTGAAGCCTTCGCCAGGTTCGCCGATGCGTTGCGTGTTAGCAATGCGGCAGTTGTTGAAGCGCAGCCGGGCCAGCGGGTGCGGCGCGATGACGTCGATGCGCTCGGCGATCTCGAAGCCCGGCGCGTCGGCATCGACGATGAAAGCGCTGATGCCGCGCGAGCCCTTGTCTCCGGTGCGAGCAAAGACGACGTAGAAGTCGGCGATGCCGCCGTTGGAAATCCAGGTCTTCTCGCCGTTCAGCACATACGAATCGCCATCGACGCGCGCCTCACAGGTCAGCGCCGCCACGTCGGAGCCGGCGTCGGGTTCCGACAGTGCGAAGGCTGCGATGGCTTCACCGCGTGCGACGCGCGGCAGGTAGCGCGCCTTCTGCGCATCGCTGCCGGCCAGACTGATCGCGCCCGAGCCCAGGCCCTGCATCGCGAACGCGAAGTCGGCGAGGCCGCTGTGGCGCGCGAGCGTTTCGCGGATCAGGCAGATGGCGCGCGTGTCGATGGCATCGCCCACCGCATGCTGGAGCCAGCCGTCGGCGCCTAACGACTTGACGAGCGCGCGGCAGGCCGCGTCCACATCGGCCGCGTGATCCTGCGACACATGCAGCACGGCCCAGGCTTCGAGATCGCGCGCCAGCGTGCGATGGCGTGCTTCGAAGAAAGGCCAGTCGAGGCAGTGCACGTCAGTTGCCCTCGAACACGGGTTTCTGTTTGGCGACGAAGGCGTTGTACGCGCGTTTGAAGTCCTCGGTCAGCATGCACAGCGCTTGCGCCTGCGCTTCGGCTTCGACGGCCTGCTCGATCGTCATGCTCCACTCTTGGTGCAGCATGGTCTTGGTGATGCCGTTGGCAAACGTCGGGCCGGCAGCGAGATCGCGTGCCAGCGTTTGCGCCTGTTGCAGCAGCGCGGCGGGATCGACGAGGCGATTGAAGAAACCCCACCGCTCGCCCTCCTCACCGCCGAGCGAGCGGCCGGTGAACAGCAGCTCGCTTGCCCGGCCCTGCCCGATCAGCCGCGGCAGGATCGCGCAAGCGCCCATGTCGCAGCCGGCCAGACCGACGCGGTTGAAGAGGAACGCCGTCTTGCTGCGCGCGGTGCCGAGGCGCATGTCGCTGGCCATGGCGACGATGGCGCCGGCGCCCGCGCACACGCCATCGACCGCCGCGATGATCGGTTGCGGACAAGCGCGCATCGCGTTGACGAGGTCGCCGGTCATGCGCGTGAACATCAGCAGCTCGGGCGCTTGCAACTGCACCAGCGGGCCGATGATCTCGTGCACGTCGCCGCCGGAGCAGAAGTTGTCGCCAGCGCCGACGATGACCACGACGTGGACATCGCTGGCGTACTTCAGCGCACGAAAGAGGTCACGCAGTTCGGCGTAGGACTCGAAGGTCAACGGGTTCTTGCGCTCGGGGCGGTTGAGCGTGACCGTGGCCACGCCGGCTTCACAGGTCCATGCAAAGTGCGTTGCGCGATAGGCGGCCAACTCTTTGCGGTTGCCGGCGATCAACGCCGGATCGACTCTCGTGGTGTTCATCGTTCCTCCTGACGGGCCAGATGCACGCGCAAGTGGCCGAGCGATTCATACAGTGCATCTTTCTGCGCTGCATCGAAACCATCGAGCAGCTCGACGAGCCAGGCCTCGTGCGCCTGCGCCATGCGCAGGAATTGCTTGCGCCCGGCCGGTGTGAGCTTGACGATCAGCGCACGACGGTCTTCTGCATCGTTCGTGCGCTCGACAAAACCTTCGGCGACGAGCTGATCGGTCAGGCCGGTAACGTTGCCGCCGGTGACCATGAGATAACTCGACAGCGCGGTCATGCGCAAACCGTCCGGGTGACGTTCGAGTTGCGCCAGGTAGTCGAAGCGCGGCAAGGTGGTGTCGAAGTTCTGGCGCAAACGCGCGCGGATCTCGCGCTCTATCTGTGTGCTGCAGGAGAGCAGGCGCAGCCATAGGCGCACTGCGGCGTGATCATCGGCGACCGAGCGGGCTTCGCGACCGATGGCCTTGTCGCCGAGGGATTGCACGAGTTTGAAGTCGCGCGCGGCTTTGCTCATGACGGCTTGCGCGCGAATGCGGCTTCGAGTTGCGCCTTGCCAGCGGTGTACTGCTTTGGCCATGCAACGCCGGTGAATCCGATGCGTGCCGCTTCGGTCAGCGTCCACGCCGGGTTTGTCAGATGTGGGCGCGCCACCGCGCACAGGTCGGCGCGCCCGGCTGCAATGATCGAATTGACGTGATCGGCTTCGCTGATCGCACCCACCGCGATGGTGGCGATACCCGCTTCCTGGCGGATGCGATCGGCAAACGGCGTCTGGTACATGCGGCCGTAGGTAGGCTTCTGCATTGCACTCACCTGCCCCGACGAGCAGTCGATCATGTCCGCACCCTCGGCCTTGAAGGCTTTGGCAATCTGCACGGCGTCTGCCGGCGTAATGCCGCCTTCGACCCAATCGTGCGCCGAGATGCGCACCGACATCGGCAGGTGCTGCGGCCAGACCTCGCGCAGGGCCGCGAAGACTTCGAGCGGCCAGCGCAGGCGGTTTTCGAGCGAGCCGCCGTAGGCGTCGTTGCGATGGTTGGTCAGCGGTGAGATGAAGGCCGAGAGCAAGTAGCCGTGGGCGCAATGCAGTTCGAGCCAATCGAAGGCGGCCTGCGCGGCGCGCTTCGTCGCGGCGACGAAGTCCGACTTGATGCGATCCATGTCGGCACGCGTCATCGCGTGCGGCACGGCGCCACCTTCGAGGTACGGCTGGGCCGACGCGGCGACCACGGGCCAGTTGTTCGTGGGCAGAGGCCGGTCCGCGCCGTCTCCATGCCAGGGCGCGTTGGTCGAGCCCTTCGGCCCGGCGTGCCCAATCTGCATGCCGATTTTGGCGTCGCTGTTCGCGTGCACCCAATCGACGATGCGCTTCCACGCCTGCATCTGCTCGTCGTTCCACAAACCCGGGCAGCCGGGCGTGATGCGCGCATCGGCGCTGGTGCAGGTCATCTCGGCAAACACCAAGCCGGCGCCGCCCATCGCCCGTGCGCCCAGGTGCACGAGGTGGTAGTCGCCGGTAACGCCGTCCACAGCCGAATACTGCGCCATCGGCGAGACGACGATGCGGTTCTTAAGCGTGATCGAGCGAACGGTGTACGGCGTGAACATCGGCGGCACCGCCGCCTCGCACTTGAGCGGCGTGCGGGCCGCCAGCCAGCGTTCATAGCCTTCCAGCCAGGCCTTGTCGCGCAGGCGCAGATTTTCGTGGCTGATGCGCTGGCTGCGCGTCAGCATCGAGTACATGAACTGCTCGGGCTCGTGCTGGTCGCAGTAGCGCGTGCCGCAGACCTCGAACCACTCCATTGCGTTCCATGCCGCGTTCTGGATGCGCAGCGTCTCGATGCGACGCGCGGCCTGGTATTGCACCAGCACTTCAGGGATGTGCGAAGCCTCGTCGCCGTGTTGCGCGAACAGGTGCGCCAGCTCGATGGCGTCTTCGATGGCCAGCTTGGTGCCCGAGCCGATCGCAAAGTGCGCCGTGTGCACGGCGTCGCCCATCAGCACCACATGGCTGCCGCGCGAATTCTTCAACCACCACTGCTCGCAAACCACGCGCTGGAAGTTTAGCCATGCCGAGCCGCGCAGGTGGCGTGCGTTGGTCATCAGCTTGGCGCCTTGCAGGTTGTCGGCAAAGACCTTTTCACAGAACGCGATCGACTGGTCCTGGTCCGCCTTGTCGAGGCCATGCGCGAGCCAGACCGACTCGGGGCACTCGACAATGAAGGTCGTGGTCTTGTCGTCGAACTTGTAGATGTGGGCCTGGAACCAGCCGTGCTCGGTGCGCTGGAAGTCGAAGGTGAAGGCGTCGTAGAGCTTGTGCGTGCCTATCCATTTGTAGGTTTTCGGCGGCTCGACGATGTCGGGTTTGAAAACGTCGGCGTACTTGCCGCGGATGCGCGAGTTGATGCCGTCGCTGGCGATGACGAGGTCGGCGTCCGGATAGTCTTCGTCCGAGGCTGCCTCGGTGTCGAAGATGAGCTCGACGCCGAGTTGCTCGCAGCGCGCCTGCAGGATGTTGAGCAGCTTCTTGCGCCCGATGCCGACGAAGCCATGGCCGCCGGAGCGAATGCGCCGGCCCTTGAACAACAGTTCGATGTCATCCCAGTGGTTGAAGGCCTGGCTGATCTCGTCGGACGTTTGCCCGTCGCAGCGCCGCATGTTGTCCATCGTCGCGTCGGAGAAGACGACGCCCCAGCCGAAGGTGTCGTAAGCCTTGTTGCGCTCGACCACGCGCACCCGGTGCGCCGGGTTGCGCTTCTTCATCAGCAGGCCGAAATACAAGCCGGCGGGGCCGCCGCCGATGCAGACGATGTTCATGAGTTCAATTTAGGCTTCAATACTTGATTTGTCAATCATTTGGGCAACAAAAAGCGCTCCGGGTGAAGCGCTAGAAGTGCGGTGCCGTCACTCAGTATTCGTTCATCACCACGCCTGCGAGCTTGGCTGGTCCTTTGGCAAGTGAGGAGACCAAGGAGTTCATGGCCTTCATGCGGCTGCGCCCGCGGCGGCCCACCACCAGCACGGCGCCGCAAAGCGCAGCAATGGCCCGCGCGTCGGCTCCATGCGTCGACGCTGGCGTGTCGACAACAACGTGATCGAACTTGCCGACCATTTCCTGGATCAGCTGCGCAAACGCCGGCCTCTGGATGAGCTCGAGCGGGTTTGGTGGAATCGCGCCCACAGGCAGCACGAAAAGGCTCGGCAGTTGCGAGGAGCGCTGGATCAATCCCTCTTCGGCGCGCCCGCTGAGCATCGCTGTCAAACCCGAACGCTTTAACGTGATGCCAAACACATCCTGAGAGCGAGGCGCGCGCATGTCGGCGTCTATGAACAACGTCGGGCCGCCGAGCTGGCTGAACGCCGCCGCGATGTTGCTTGCCAAGTAGGTCTTGCCGTCACCCACGTCCGGGCTCACCACGGCAAGTGCGCGGCGCGGTTGGTCGGGCGCCATGACGCCCATCAACAACTGGCTGCGCAACTCGCGGAAGGCTTCGGCTTCGTCGCTGAATGGGCTGGCAGCGATGACGAGTTCAGGGTTGACCTGCTTTTCATCGATCGCATACGGATAGTGGAACTGTTGTGACAGCGCCCACAGCACGTCTTCACGTCGCGCCAGCCCAAGCTCGATGGCCGACTCCCCAAAGCGCAGGTCGTTCTCACGCTGGTAGTTGAGGATCCATTCAACCTGCTTGTCGGTCAACTGGCAGGGCACGCGCATCAAGTCGCCGATGCGGCGCTCAAGAACCTGCGCGTTGGATGCCTCCTGCGTGGGCGCCGTTCTTCCAGTGCGGTGGACCGTTTGAGCAAAGGAGGAAATCATGCGCACGATGGAAATCCTAGGTTCAGGTGGTCTGTTGAGTCGGTCGCGGCAAGCCTGTCAGCACACGTTGCTTCATGAGTTTGGTGCGAGATGTGTCCGGCAGCGCGCGGCTTGCGTGAGCAGACACCGGCAGCGACACGAGGAACGCTTGCTTGAGCTCGCTCACGTCATCAACGGTGCGCATGCGGCGGTCAAGCTGTTCACGGCCCAGAACGAGCGCCAAGCCCAACAGCGCACCCAGCACGATGCTGGCGCCGACGTTCTTCACCAGATTGGGCGATGAAGGCACCATGGGCACGGTGGCGTGCTTCAGCACTGAAAGGTTGGTGTACGTGTTCTGAGTCTCGATGCCTGCCTGTTGAACCCGCAGCTGCATAGCGTCAAAGGCGCGCTGTGCGCTTTCAAGCTCCCGCTGCAACGAACCCGACTGTTCGCGCTGCGACTGCATGCGCAGCACCTTGGTGCGTTGCGCTTCCAGCGCAGACGAAATTTGCGCGACGCGAGCCCGGGTTGCGCTGTTGCCAAAACTGACGTTCCTCGCAGCCCGCCCTTTCTCTGCCTCGAGCCGAGCCCTGAGTTCCGACAACCGCACCTCTTGCTCGATACGTTGCGGATGGCTTTCACCCAGTCGTGACGTCATCTCGCCCAGCCGTACCTCTTCGCGCGTCACCTCGGCAGTCAACGACGCAACAGCGGGGTTTTGCCACACCTCCTGCAACTGGTCGGTCTGCCGTCCGGCCTGTGTGACGCGGCCGGTAACGTCGGCGTTTGCCGTCTGCGCTGCCAACAACTGTGCACCCAGTTCGGAGAGCCGCGCCGCTTCGACATCGAGCTTCTCATCGCCAACGATCAACCCATTCTTTTGCTGGTGAGCAGACAGCTTTTCCTGAGCGCGCTCCAGATCGGCGCGCAATTCCTTGGCGCGCGCATCGAAAAAGCTGCTGTACTGGCGCACACGCTCCATGCGCAATTCCAACGAGATGTCGATGTAGGCTTTGACATAGGCATTGGCAATCGCCGCGGCTTTCGCAGCGTCATCTGCTGTGTAGGCGACCGTCAGCACATTGGATACAGGCGCCGGCTTCACCGACAGGTTTTTTTGCATCATTTCGGACAGCCAGGCTTCGAAGTCGCCCTGACCGCCGCCGGCCTCCTGCCATACCTCGCGCAACCCTGGGTCATTGCTCAGCCCGAGCGCTCGGATCACTGCTCGCCCGACGCGCTCGCTAGCGATCAGGTCCATCTGCGTGCCCATGTAGCCGCCAGGCAAAGAGGAATTTGGTGTACCACCAGCGATCTGGTCCGGCGACCGAGCGTCAAGCATCACACTTGCGGAGGCCGTATAGCGCTTAAGCATCGTTGTGCTGATGGCGACCGTCGCAGCAACGCAAATGAGAAGCACCGCTAGCGCCCATGGCCAACGCGCAGCAAGCACAGAAAGGACTTGTCTCGGAGTCATTCGGTCTCTCCCCCGCACAGCGGGATTCGCAATCGCATTATTTAGCAAGTCAGCAGGAAAATGGACGCTCAATCATGGGATGACATGCCCACAATCTCCGTGGACGTGTGGACGCTATGGCAAAGGCACAGAGATTGACGATGCGTCGGTAGAGATCGGTCACGCCCGACAGCATGGCTGCTTTGGCACCAGATAACTCGACGACGTTGGACAACCTGCAGTCCACAATCGACCGCGGTCGTAGTACCCGAGCTTCGGCTACAGACGAGATCCCGCGTGCCTTTTCGATCGAAGCCCTCTCGATCACCAGAACGCAGACGCCCTCGCGGGCGACAGCACGCCCAGCCGGCTAACAGACGATAGTCGCGCCGTGCAGCCGTAGCAGGCTGGGATCCTTCCTGCTTCCCGTGGGTCGGACTACCACGAGGATGTAGCTTGCTTCGCGAAAGCAGACAGCGATGACACCGTCAAAACAGCCCCGTAGTAAATGTCCAGGTTCGATCTGCCGCCAAGCCCACCCCGGTGGGAGTCTTCACGCCCGTGGATCCGCCGCGCACCGTCACTCTGTAAGTTGTGAACGAGCTCAGGGTGCTGTTCGGATTGAGAGTCGCTCGCGTTGCCCCCGAAGATAGGGTGGTCACCGACACCACTGACGTGATCGCGGTGCCGCCCGTGGTCTGTAGCGTGACGGTGGTGCCGTTGATCGTGCTGGCGTTCATCGGCCCGTTGAAGGTGGCGGTGATGTTGGCGGTCCGGCTGACCGACGTCGCACTGCTTGAAGGCACCGTCGCGCTGACGACCGGCGCGGTGGTCGTGAAGGACCAGACGGCGTCAACGGCCAATGGATTGCCTGCGGAGTCCGTTACACCACCTGCGCCGCCCCGGATCGTTGCCGTATAGACGGTGCCACCCGACAGCGCCAGAGTGCCGCTCGGATTGAACGTTGCGACGCGGCTCGTGGAGTTGTAGCTCACCGCCCCGGCGACGGCATTGCCCGCCGGATCCCTCAACGTGAATGTCGACGACGTGATCGAGGCCGCCGTCATGGCCTCGTTGAAGGTTGCCGTGACGCTGTCGCTGAGTGCCACGCCGGTGGCAGCCACGCCAGGCGAGCGCGCCGTGATGGTGGGTGGCGTCGCATCGCCACCGGTCGTGAACGTCCAGGACACATCGGCCAAGAGCGCATTGCCCGCAACGTCCTTCACGCCGCTCGCACCGCCACGCACGATGACCGTATAGACCGCTTGCGCGGCCAAGGTAGGCGCCGGATTGAGCGTGGCCACGTTGCCGGCGTAGGTCACGTCGGACAAGACGGCAACGTTGGCGGCCGTGCGAAGTTCGATCGTGCCCGTACCAATGGTCGAAGCGTTCATGGCCTCGCTGAACGTGACGGTGACGTTGCCGGTGGTGCTCACCCCGGTGGCGCCAGGCCCGGGCGAGCGCGCCGTGATGGTCGGCGCCGTGATGTCGCCCGCCGTCGTGAATGTCCAGGTCGCGGTCGACGTCATTCGATTGCCGGCAGCGTCGGCCACTCCCGACGCGCCGCCCACCACGCGCACGGTGTAGGTTCCGGAAGTGCCCAGGGTCGGCGTCGGGTTGAACGTCGCCACGAAGGTCGTGGGGTTGTAGCTGACCGCGCCAGCCACTGAACCCCCGCCACTGTCCAGTAGCTGGATCGTGGACGCGCTGACCGTGGTCGCGTTCATCGCTTCACTGAAGGTCACCGTGATGTCTGATGTTTGGGCGACGCCGGTGGCCCCACTAGCAGGACTGCGCGCAGCGATCGTCGGCTGCGTCGTGTCCGCGGTGCCCACCGTGACGGTGCGCCCTGCAGCCGGCGACTCGAGGTTGCCACTGTCGTCGGCCGCACGGCTGCGGATCGTGTAGGAGCCGGCGGCGGTCGGCGTCCAACTGTATGACCATGAGGCCCGTCCCGTTGCGCGACGCCACGTGGCGCCGCCGTCGACCGAAACCTCCACACCGCCGACCACACCGCCTGTGTCAGCGGCTGTACCAGTGATCGTCACCGCGCTGTTCACCGGCAGGTTCACACCCGCCGCCGGCGCCGTGATCGCAGAGGAAGGCGCGGTCACATCGGTGGAAGCCGCGGCAACCACCAGACCTGGGCGCAGTGAGCCAGGCTGCGAATTCATGTCGGCCAGCAGGTTGACCGTGGCCTGTTGCATGCGCACGTCGGCCGGCTCCGATCCAAGGTCGTGGTTGGAGTCAAGGCCCCACGACCATTGCACGGTACCCGCGCCGAACACACGCGCGCCGCTGCTATGCCGATAGAGCGTCAGCGCATGGTTCAGCGTCCCAGGGCCGTAGTTCGAGCCAAAGTCTTGCAATACGCTGCCGATCGACAACGTTGTCGATGACAACCGCACCAATCCAGGTGGCCGGAAGCCGTTGTCCAGGTCGGCGTCCCACTCATAGCCCAGGGTGCCGACGGGCAGGGTCGCCGACTGGCCGGGCGTGAGTGTGGCGACGCTGGTGTTGCGCCAGAAGCGCATCTTGCCGTCGGCTTCCGGAATGACGATCGAATAGTCCTGCCCGGTGTCGTTGGCCATGAAGATCGTGCCAGTCAAGGCGTTCTCCGGACGTCCGCCGTCGGCAGGCGGCGAGAAGCGTGGGTCGCGCCATGTGCCTGTCCAGGCAGCGGTCGGGTCGATCTTCGCGTTCGCCAGGGTCTCTTTGTAGGTCACCAGCGTGCGGTACGGCGTGTTGGAGCCGTCGACGCTGGCCTCCCACCGGGTCTTCCAGAAGACCTCGTTGCCGCTGAAGAAGGCCAAGTGCACGCCGGCATTGCGAGCGGCCTCGACATTGGCCCGCTGCTGGGCCGACCAGTACTCATCGTGACCTACCGACAGGAAGGCACGGTGGTTCAGGATCAGCGAACCGAACCGGTCGCTATCGATGCCGGAGAAGTAGCTGACGTCGTAGCCGTTGGACTCGAGCCAACGCACCATCGGGTACTCAGCGTTGAATACCGAGTCTTGGCCACCATCCACGGCGCGCGTGTTGAACGGTCGGTTGTAGCTGACCTTGTAGGCCCGTCCGTCCGGGCTGCCGGTGTACAGGCTGTTGCCGCCATAGCTGTTGTACGCCTGCCAGGTGGTATCCGAGGTTTGGAACAGCAGGTGCGAACTGCTACTGTCATCTCGCACGACGAAGAAGAGGTGGCTGGCGCCGCCATTGTCTGTGCGCACGAGCTTGGCGAAGTAGATGCCAGACGTGGCATTCGCAGGAATAGCCCAGGATCCCGAGACGGCCCAGTTGCCGCAGTCGATCAGTCCGGTCGACGCCTGGTTGAAGCAGGCCGGCTGCGACTGCGGGAGCGTGGCCGAGGGCGTGACAGTGGCGACACGCCGCGCGCCGGCGCCGCCGTAGTAGCCCATTCGATAGATGTCAAATCGGTAGGCCGCCGCGGTGGTGTTGACCTTGAATTGAACCGTCGTGCCGCGGTTCAAGCTGAACTGAGCCGCATAACCCTGGATGCTCGAGTCGCCCGCACCAGAGATATCCCACTCACTGGGGGCGTTGCCGGCCAGGCAATTCTCGGCGACGACAGCGTTCGGTGGCGATGCACAGACACCGCCCGGAACCTCGGTCACGAATGCCCAAACCACGTTGGCCGCCAAGGGGTTGCCAGCCAGATCCTTGATGCCGGCGGCACCGCCGCGCACGGTCGCGGTGAAGGTCGTCGTACCAGACAACAACGCGCTGGGCGTCAGTGTGGCGGTGCGCGTGCCGGCGTTGTAGCTGACGCTGGCCGGAACGAGTGCACTGGCGCCGTTGCGCAACTCGAAGTTCGCCGCCGTCACCGTGGAAGGATCGATCGACTCGTTGAACGTGGCGGACACGGCGGTGTTCACCGCGACGTTGGCTGAACCATTGACCGGAGACTGCGAGGACACGACAGGAGGCGTCGTGTCAGGCCCCGTGCTGGTCGTGAACACCACGTCGACCCAGTAGTTGCTGGACTGGTAGGTGGAAGAAGGGAAACTGCTGGCAGCGCCATAGTTGTAGACCCCGTTGCCGCCGCTGACGCCGTTCTGAAGCAGGTTCACGGGCGAATTGGAGATTCCGCTGGTGGCGAAGAAGTTGTTGTCCACGGCGTAGCGGCCGTTCGGAGCAAAGTACGACGCCACATACACGGTGTTGGCCGTCACTGCCACGGGGGTGCCGAAGCTGACTTGCTGCCAGCCGGTGGCGGTTTCACCGCTGAAGGTGGCCGTGGCGAGCAAGGTGCCGCTGGTCGTCCACAGGTTGCCGATGTGCGTGCCGGTGTTGTTGGCTCCCTTGTAGAAGCGCACGCCCGTGATGAAGCCGCCCACGTCAGTTCTGAACTTGACGCCGAGTTCGACGGCGCTCGCATCGTTGTTCGACGCAGTGCCTGGGGTGGCGGAGGCAGGCCAGGCGGTGCAAGGACAGTTCGGTCCGGTGGCGCTGCCAGTCGTGAACGCCCACGAAACATTTGCGACGAGCGCGTTGCCAGCCAGGTCCCTGACGCCGGTGGCGCTGCCGCGCACGGTGGCGGTGAAGCCGGTGCTGGCGGCCAGCGCTGCGCTTGGTGTCAGGGTGGCGGTCCGGGTGCTCGCGTTGTAGCCGACGCTCGCACTGACCAGGGCGCTGCTCGCAGTGTTGCGCAACTCGAAGGTCGTCGCTGTGACCGTGGCCGGATCGACGGCTTCGTTGAACGTCGCCGTGACGACGGCGTTCAGGGCCACGCCCGTCGCCCCACCGGCTGGGGTGCTTGCCGAAACCACCGGCGGCGTGGTGTCGGGGCCGGTCGTGGTTGCGAATACGACATCGACCCAATAGTTGGTATCCAGGAAAGACTGCGACGGGAAGCCGCTGGCCGGTCCGTACTGGTAGACGCCATTGCTCCCGCTAACGCCGCTGCGCAACAAGTGCACCGGGCCGTTGTCGACACCCGCGCTGGTGAAGAAATTGTTGTCGGCTGCGTAGTTGCCGTTGGGGGCAAAGTAAGAGGCCACATAGACCGTGTTGGCAGTCACGGCCACCGGCGTCGAGAAGTTGACCTGTTGCCAGCCTGCTGAAGTCTCGCCGACGAAGGTTGCCGTAGCGAGCAACGTTCCGGTGCTGCTCCAGAGGTTGCCGACGTGAGTTCCGGTGTTGTTGGCGCCCTTGTAGAAGCGCACGCCGGTGATGAATCCGTTGGCATCGGCACGGAACTTGACGCCCACCTCGATCGCACTGGGATCGTTGATCGACGGGTTGGTCGGCACGGCCGAGCTGCCCCAGCCGCTGCACGGGCAAGTCGCGCTTGCAGCCGTAGTGAACGACCAGGTGGTGGTTGCGATCGCGTTGCCGGAGAGATCTTGCGCACCGGTCAGAACCCGGGCGGTGTACGTTGCCGTCGCCGCAAGCGCGGCTGTCGGGACGAGGCGCGCAGTGCGCGTGCCCGAATCCCAGGTCACCGTTGCCGCGACGAGCGCGTTGGCGCCGTCACGCAGCTGGAACGTGCTGCCGCTGATCGTCGACGCGTTCATCGCTTCGCTGAATGTCGCGGTGACCTCGGTGCTCACAGCGACAGCGGTGGCGCCGGAGGCGGGAGACGTCGATGTCACCGTCGGCACCGTGGTGTCGGCACCATAGGCTGCCGCATAGTTGCCACCGATGCCGGAGAAGAAGGCGTAGTCGATGCCCTTGATGTTCTGAACGCTGAACGCAACGGGTGTTCCCGCACGGGTGAGCGCCGAGAGCACCTGAGCGCCGGAGCGGAACGGCAGCATTGCTTGAATGCCCGTGGTGTTGGCGCCAGCTGAAATTGCGAACGCCAGCGTTGAGCCGTTCCAGGTCAGGGAACCAAACGAAGATGAATTGCGTCCGTCCAGCCAGTTGAGCATTTGCCGGCTGCTGACGATGGGCACGCCGCGCGCCTTCGCCGAAGCGATGACCGCAGTCCCTTCCTGAATGATGGCCTGATCGGTGTGCGCGTTGACTGTGTAAGCGCCGTAATAACCCTCGGCGCCGGTGGCACGATCGAGCAGCGTGTCGATCGTGAACGGGTAGGTCTGACCGGACTCGTCGGTCATGTGCGTCGCCGCCTGGTAGACGTCGATGAGGTTGCCGTTCAGTGCCGAGTAGCGCATCGGCATCGCCGAGCCGGTGAAGTTGCCCGGCGCGTTGTTGACCCAGCCTGGTGGCCAGAAGTAGTAGGTGGTGTCCAGCCGAACACCATTGGCCAACGCCACTTCGGCACCGGTGGACCAATCACTCCAGACGAGGCAGTGGTGCCGCACCGTGCTTGGCGGCGGCAGGCTCGAGTAACTGGCTTGCCACTGCTGCAACTGGGTCGTGTAAGAGCCCTGCAGGGAACTCTGCGTGTAGTTGCTGCAATCAGGATTGACGTGGATGCTGACCTCATGGCCCTGCGCGTTGTATGCAGCAGCCTGCGCATCGGTCAGCGGGCTGGCGGGATAGATGTAGGACGTGCCACGAAGGCACTCCCAATCGGCCACGGAACAGCCGGCCGGGCTTTGCGCATTGAGCTGATCGAAGCGCCCCGCCGTACCACCGTTGGCGTGGTCATCGCCGGTCATGATGACGACAGCCTTTTTCCCGTGAGGGAAGTACCAGAAGCGCGGCAGCGGCTTCTTCACCCGATTTACGTGCAGGATCAGATTGGCCAGCAAGCGCTGCTGCTCATCGGCCTGCGGGATCGCCACCTTGGTGAGGTCGATCCAGTCGGCTTGCGAATCGCCGGCCGCATTGCCGAAAAACTTGTCGTCAGAGCGGATCGGCGCAAAGCCGTCACGTTCCTGAGTCGCCCACGCCGGGTTGCCCTGACGCATGTAAACGACGGACGTGGCCAGGTCGTAGGTGAAGGCCGAGGCCGAACCGCTTCCCGAGGTGCGCGTCGTCACGGCGGGATTAGTCGTCGCCGTGGTCGCGTTGCTGTAGAGCGTGGCGACGCTGGTGGCACCGTTGAGGTTGTACCGAGCGGCCGTACCGTGGTACTGCATCGTCTGGCTGACAAGGCCCGCTCCGGGCGCGGCCGAGGTGTTGATGAGCAAATACCCGCCGGGCAGGCTGGTTGCGGTTGCAGTCAGCCCCAGCAGCGGTGCCAGCTGCGCGTCGGGGGACATTGCAATGAGATTGCCGCCGCCGTTGACCCAGTTGGTGAACATCGTCACCTGGGTCGCAGTCAAGGTGGCAGGAGCCAGGATGACAACGTCGTAGGCGTTCAGCGTCGGCGCCGTCACGCTGCCAATGTCCACCTGAGCGAACTCGTTCAAGCCCTCATTTCGCAGGATTTCGCCGTAGTAGGAGCCAAATGTCGATTGCGGCGAGGTGATGACAAGGATGGGCCCGCCCGGAGGCGGGTTGAGCACAGCGCCGGCCCAACGCGGAGCAAAAGCCGCGAGCGCAAGGCCACACAGAACCAGCAGCCCAAACACCCACTGGATTGCCCTGGCCCTCAGCGCCACCACTCGAAACATTGCCTGACCTCTGTTGTTTTTCACGTGTTCCACCGTCGCCTTCTGCACTAGCGAAGCTCGCCGCGCGCCACATCCCAACGAGACAGGCGTCCATCTTCATCGCCCGCCAGCAGGATGTCCTTGCGCCTGCGGATGTCGAACACCAAAGTGTTCACCGAGGCGTTCGTGGCCAGAGTCTTGTTGAGGGTGCGCGTGGCCATGTCCCACACCAGCACCCTCGACTCGTCGCCACCCGTGGCCAACCACTCACCGTCGCGGCTGAATGCCAGAGCGCGCACGCCCGACTGGTGACCGGCCAGTACCTGCAGCTTCTGGCCGGCGTCCGCGCTCCAGAGCACAACGCGGCCATCCTCGCCGGCCGTGGCCAGCACGCGCCCGTCTGGACTGAACGCCAGACTATTGACTTCGTCGGTGTGCTCGGCGAGTTTTTGCCGAGGTGCGCCATTGGCCAGGTTCCAGATGATCGTGTTGCCGGAGGCATCGCCCGAAGCCAGCAGACGGCCGTCGGGGCTGAAGGCGACGGCATTGACGAAATTCGAATGCTGCCCCCCGAGGATCTTGGCAAGCTTGCCGGTCGATGCGTTCCACAGCATCACGCGCGTCTCCTCGCCAGCGCTGGCGACCCACGCGCCGTCGCTGCTGACGGCCACGGCGCGAATCGCATGCTCATGGCCTTGCAACGTCATCAGGCGGGTGCGTGTAGCAACGTTCCAGACTTTGGCGACGCTGTCGCGACCGACGCTGACAAGATGTTTGCCGTCCGCACTGAACGCCAGCGCCGTTGCAGCAACGCCAGTGGCATCGGCCATCGCGCGCCGACTGGTCGCGTTTTCGGCCTGGAACTGCACGCTGCCGTCGGCGCCTGCCATCGCAACGCTGCCGTCTGGCGCCACATCCACTGCGGTGACGCCGCGCAGTGCGCGGGCGCGCGCTACCTTGCCTTTTGCGACCCGTGCCGGTGCTGCAGCCGCGGCGACGGTCTCGCGCACCGGCGCCGCTGCGGCGCCGGCCTGAGATGCATCTTCCCCGCCACCGCAAGCGGAAGCCAACAGACAGACGGCCAGCACCGTTGCCATCCGTCCACGACCACACGCCAGATATTTCAAGGGTTTCATTGCATCGATCTCTTGCTGTGACACCTCAACGATTGCACTCAGGTGTTTCATACGCCAATGTTGCTTCACGCGAGCGCTTCAGCCATCCCTATCTTGGGCAGGCAGAGCACTTCACCCCCTGGACTGGGGGGTGTCCGAGCCGAGCATCGGCACCGGCACTACTTGAACCGAAGCCGGATGCTGCGAATCAGCGCAGCGGGCGCCGCCAATTCACCGTTGCGCTCGATGTCCTGCAGTTGGAGCAGGCCGCTGCCGCAGGCCACGGTGATGAAGCCGCTGTCGCGGCTGACTTCGATCACGTGCCCCGGAACCGCCAGATAGCGATCGGCCGGCACCAGCGGCGCTGCCCGCCAAATCGTCACCCGTTCGCCATTCAGGAAGCTGAAGGCGCCCTGGTAGGGCTTCGACGACGCACGCACCAGCCGCCCGATTTCCTCGGCCGGCTGGCGCCAGTCAATCTGCCCGTCTTCGGGCAGCCGCGGGTAGCAGCGCAAGCCCTGCGTGGTGCCCTTGATCTCGCACGCCTGGGGGTCGGCAAGCACCCGGGCCACGGCTTCTTCGTAGAGAGCCGGCGCATCCCTCTCGGCCTGCCGGATCAGATCGGCAACGTAGGTCTGCGGCGTGATGGGGATGCTCTTGCGGACGACAACGTCGCCAGCGTCGAGGACCGCCGCCATCTTGTGGATGTTGCCGTTGACGTGGGTCTCACCATTGATGATCGACCAGTTGAGCGTGGCGTTGCCCTTGTAGTCGGGCAGGTTTCCGAGATGAAAGTTCAACACGCCGCACTCGAACAGGTCGAGGAAGCCCGGCGCGATCGTGTACTTCCAGTTGGCACTGATGGCCACCCGCACGCCGTGCTGCGCCACGACAGCGCGAATCGGCTGCGTGTTGACATCCTTGGTCATGAAGAAGGCGCAGCCAAGCTCCGCCGCAAGCCGCTCGAAATCGGCGTGCTTGATGTCGTACTCGTCGTAGGCCTCTTCGGTGACGATGGCCTTGAACGAGTAGCCCCGCTCGGCGAGCCGAACGATCGCGTCATAGAGGTAGCGCGAACGGCCGATCGCGATCAGGTTGTCCCTGGCAGTCGTGCTCATCTACATCAGCTCCATCACCGGCACGCCGCGGTGTTCGTAACGGCCGGTGAGCAGGCATTCGGCGGCCTTCAGGCCTCCGGCTTGCAGGCGGATGATCGGATCGACCCCCACCGCCGATGGCAACACACCCATGTGGCCACTGGCCACATGGGCTGGGAAGAAGCGCACCCCCGCGGCCTCGAGTTCGTTCTCGGCGACGTCGCCCGCATAGCGCAGGACGAAGGGATCGTCGAACGCCTCCTTGATGCAGTGGATCGGAATGTCGGCGTCTGTGCCTATCCAAGTCCGGTCGAACGGGTAGGCGGTGAAGACGATGGCCTCGGCGTTGCGATAACTCGGCGGTATCGCCAGCGCGGGGAAGCCGCCGATCCAGTCGATGCCGAGGCCGTCGTACTTGTGGCGGTTCTCGTCCTTGTCGACCACTGCCAGCCCACTGCACATGCCGGCCAGCACCTTGGCGATGTAGGGACCGAAGTCGTTGTTGCAGAGCAGCACGAAGCGGTTGTTGCGTAGGCACAGGCCGGCATCGAAGATCTGCTTCACGGCCATGTCGCCGAGGTAGCTGAACACGTCGATGTCAGGATGGCGTTCGTGGGTGGCGCCCACCGCCAGACCGCGTTCGCGCACATAGGCCAGATCCATGTCGGCGTCGCGCCACTCCCAGGCTTCGTACATCAGCGGAATGACCGCGCCGTCCTTCGCGTGCTGAAGCAATTGCCGATCCAGCGGCCGCAAGTGACCCGAGTTGGTGATGACGTCGGCCTGGGCGATCACCTCCGGCGTGATCCGGTCGATCATTTGCACGTCCAGTTCTCGCGAGGTGCAGCTGGCCATCAGGCGGCGGGTGTTGGCGAACACCTCTTCCACGGTGCCGTAGCGCGTCGTCTTCGTATAGGCAAAAACCCTGGCGCCCGCCAGCGCCGCCAGCACCGGCGTGACCACATACGCCCCACTGGCGGCCTCGGTCAGAACCGTGCGGCCGCGCAGGTCGAGTTCCAGCGCGTCGACGCGCTGGATCAGCTTGTCGATCAGCACGCTCGAGTCAGGCAGCGCGCACAGCGTCCCGGACTCCACCGAGTGCGGCCACGCTGTCTTTCACGGCCCTCGCCACCGCCTCGCTCTGCGCCGCGGTCAGCTCCGGGAACATCGGCAAAGATAGCACCTCGTTGGCGGCACGCTCGCTGTGAGGGAACTGCCCGGCGTGGTAGCCCAGGTCCGCAAACGCGGGCAGCAGGTGCACAGGGAACGGGTAGTGAATGCCGGTCTGCACACCCTGCGCATTGAGCGCATCCTGCAGCGCAGCGCGCTGTGTCGTCCGCACCGCATAGATGTGATAAACGTGGCGTGCGTAGTCCATCTGTTTGGGCAAGCCCACGCCGCTGCCCGGCAGCAACTGGTCGTAGCGCTTGGCGGCGGCGCGGCGCGCTTCGGTCCACTTCTCGAGGTGGCGCAACTTGACGCGCAAGACCGCGCCCTGGATGCCCTCAAGGCGGAAGTTGTAGCCCTTGAGCACGTGGTGGTACTTCTTCTCCGCACCCCAGTCGCGCAGCATGCGGATGGTGCGAGCGAATTCGGGGTTCGCGGTGACGACCATGCCGCCTTCGCCGGCAGCACCCAGGTTCTTGCCAGGATAGAAGCTGAAGCAGCCCATGTCGCCGATGCTGCCGGCGCGCTTGCCCTTGTACTCGGCGCCGTGCGCCTGAGCGGCGTCTTCGATGACGACCAGGCCATGCTTCCTGGCGATGGCCATGATCGGGTCCATGTCGGCCGTCTGGCCATACAGGTGCACCGGGATGATGGCCTTGGTACGTGGCGTGATGGCGGCTTCCACCTGTGCCGGATCCATCGTGAACGTGACCGGGTCGATGTCGACGAACACGGCCTTGGCGCCGGTGTAGTCGACGGCCGACACCGTGGCCACGAACGTGAACGGCACGGTGATGACCTCGTCACCCCGGCCAACGCCCGCGGCCAGCAGCGCCAGGTGCAGCGCGCTGGTACCGGTGTTGACCCCCATGCCGTGCACCGAGCCGCTGTACTCGGCGAACTCCTTCTCGAAGGCCACGACCTCGCTGCCGAGCGTGAACTGGCAGCTGTCGAGCACGCCCTGGATGGCGCCGTTGACTTCTTCCTTGATGCTTTGGTATTGCGCTTTCAGATCGACGAATGGAATCACGAATTCAGCTCCCG
>JANOEG010000385.1:0-4328 GCA_031413095.1 Burkholderiales bacterium
GCGTCGGCGAGCAGCGGGTTGATGTCGAGCTCGCTGATGCGCGGCTCGTCGGCGAGCAGTTGAGACAGCGCGATCAGCACGCCGGCGACGGCGTCGCTATCGGCCGCCGGCACGTCGCGCCAGCCCGCAAGCAGGCGCGAAACGCGCGTGCGCTCGATCAGCGCGTGCGCGAGCGGGGCGTTGAGCGGCGGCAGCGCGATGGCGCGGTCGGCCGCTACCTCGACCGCGGTGCCACCGGCGCCGAACAGCAGCACCGGGCCGAACAGCGCATCGACGCTGGCGCCGACAATCAGCTCGATCGCTTTCGGCCGCCGCACCATCGCCTGCACGGCGAAGCCTTCGATCACAGCGTCGGGGCGCAAGCGGGCGACGCGCTTCGTCATCGCGGCCACGGCTTCGCGCAGCGACGGCGCGTCTTCCAGATCGAGCGCCACGCCGCCGACATCGCTCTTGTGCGTGATCTGCGGCGACAGGATCTTCAGCGCCACCGGGTAACCGATGGCCTGCGCCGCAGCCAGCGCAGCCTGCGCCTCGGGCGCGGTGACCCGCGTGTCAACCACGGGCACGCCGCAGGCAGCGAGCAGCGCCTTCGCTTCGGGCTCGCTCAGCCACTCGCGGCCTGCGGCCAGCGCGGTGTCGATCAGCAAGCGCACGGCGTCCAGATCGAGCGCGGTGGCAGCAGCGCGCGCGGGCGGGGCCTGCATCAACTGCGCCTGATTGCGCCGGTAGGTGATGAGCAGCGAGAACGCACGCACCGCTTGTTCAGGCGTGTCGTAGGTGGCGATGCCCGCGCCGTGAAAGGCCGCGCGCGCGGCCTGCACCGCTTGATTGCCGAGCCAGCAGCTGAGCAGGCGCCCCTGCGCGTCGCGCGCCAGCGGCAGCAGCGCCTGCGCGATGTCGGCGCTGGGCACGATGGCAGTCGGCGCGTGGATGAAGAGCAGGCTGCCGGTGGCGCGATCGGCGAGCAGCGTGCGCAGCGTGTGTTCGTAACGCTCGACGGGCGCGTCGCCGATGATGTCCACCGGGTTGGCGTGGCTCCAGTTCGCGGGCAGCGCAGCGTTGAGCGCGCTGCGTGTGGCGTCGGGCAGCGGTGCCAGCGTCACACCGGCGAGCGCGGCGGCATCGGCCGCCATCACACCGGCGCCGCCGCCGTTGGTGACGATGGTCAGGCGTTCGAGCGGAGCCAGGTCGGTGTGGCGCGGCGGTACGCGCAGATGCGCCAGCGTTTCGGCGGCGACGAACAGGTCGTCGAGCGTGTCGACACGCAGCATGCCGGCGCGGCGTATCGCAGCGTCGTACACGAGGTCGGAGCCGGCAAGCGCGCCGGTGTGCGAGGCCGCAGCCGCCTGCCCTTGCGGCGAGCGGCCGGCCTTGACGACGAGCACCGGCTTGTTGCGCGCGGCCGCGCGCGCCGCCGACATGAACTTGCGCGGTGCTTCGATGGATTCGATGTAGAGCAGGATCGAGCGCGTGCGCGCGTCGCTGGCCAGCCAGTCGAGCATGTCGCCGAAATCGACGTCGGCATGCTCGCCGAGCGAGACGAAGTGCGAGAAGCCGATGCCGCGGCCGCGCGCCCAGTCGAGCATCGCGGTGACGAGCGCGCCCGACTGCGAGACGAAGGCCAGGCCGCCGGCCTCTACATTCGCATGCGCAAAGCTCGCGTTCAACTTGGCATGCGGCGAGAGCAGGCCGAGGTTGTTGGGGCCGAGGATGCGCAGCAGGTGCGGCCGCGCGGCGTGGAGCATGGCCTGCTTCTGCGTGGCGCTGAGGCCCGCGGTGAGCACGATCGCAGCGCGCGTGCCGCGCTCACCGAGCGCGGCGATGAGGCCGGGCACCGTGGCCGGCGGCGTGGCGATCACGGCCAGCTCGGGCGTGGCCGGCAGGCTGGCCACATCGGCATAACAAGGCTGGCCGTCGAGTTCCTGATACTTCGGGTTCACGGCCCAGCGCGGGCCGGCGAAGCCGCCCTCACGCAGGTTGCGCCACACGGTCGCGCCGACGCTGCCGGGGCGCATGCTGGCGCCGACCACCGCCACCGAAGACGGATCGAACAAGGAATCGAGATGGCGGATGCTCATGGCGCGGGCTGCGCCACACCATAGTTCAAAGCCGGCAGCGCGTCACGCCGGCTCGTCACCGGCCTCGTCCGCCACCGAACTCGAGCGTGCTCGGTGATTCTTCCAACACCTACACCTTGTCCAGCGCCTGCTTCAGCAAGCCACGGACCTCATTGGCGATCTCGGCGATGTCGGAGCGGTCGACCAGCGTCAGCACCGCGTTCGGGTCCATGACCTCGACGCGCACCTTGCCGCCGGCGTCCTGGCGCACGACGACATTGCACGGCAGCAGCGCGCCGATCTGCGGCTCGGCCGCGATGGCGCGGCTGGCGAACAGCGGGTTGAAGGCGCCGAGGATGCGGTACGGCGGCATCTCAAGGCCGAGCTTTTTCTTCATCGTCGCCTGCACGTCGATATCGGTCAGCACGCCGAAGCCGACCTGCGCCAGCTCGGCGGTGATGCGAAGCACGGCCGCATCGAAGGGCAATGCGACGGTCTTGCCGAAGCTGTAGCGGGTGTCGTCCTTGTTCATTTGGGGGTCTCCAGACTTTCAATGTTGAGCGGTCGTCGCGAGCTGCTGCTGCAGCCAACGCAGAAGATCATTGGCACCCATCGCGCCCATGCGCCGCGCCACCTCCTGGCCGCCGCGGTAGAGCACCAGCGTCGGGATGCTGCGGATGCGGTGGCGCACGCTGGCCTTCGGGTTGGCGTCGGTCTCGACCTTGGCGAAGCGCACTCGAGGCATCTGCGCGGCGGCCTGCTCGAACTGCGGCGCCATCATCTTGCAGGGGCCGCACCACTCGGCCCAGAAGTCGACCAACACCGGCAACTCGGTGCGGGTGGTGAACTTCTCGAACGTCGCATCGTCGAGCGCCACGGGGTGCGGCGCCATCAGCGCGGCCTTGCACTGGCCGCAGGTCGGCTCGCGGTCGAGGTGTTCTTCAGCGACGCGGTTGACCGTGCCGCAGGCAGCGCAGACGAGGTGCATGGTCAGCTCCCCGCGCGCGCACCGAGCTTGCGCACGATGTTTTCCATCAGGCACCACTTCGTGAAGCCGCTTTGCAGCAGGTTGACGCCAACGAACGCGGTGAACGCGAGCCACCACGGGCTGTGGAAGATCGGGCTGCCGGGGATGCCGAGCGCCAGCGACAGCAGGATGAAAGTACCGGCGACGATGCGCACGAGTTGCCAAGAGGTCATGTCGTAACTCCTTCTGGAAGTGATGAATCAGGTGCGGGCTTGGCGATCGCTTGCAAGCGATGGCGGTAGGCCACGTAGTAGCGGATCGGGATGACGATCAGCGTCAGCAGTGTCGAGACGAAGATGCCAAAGACCAGCGAGATCGCCAGGCCGTTGAAGATCGGGTCGTCGAGGATGAAAAAGGCGCCGAACATCGCGGCCAGGCCGGTGAGCAGGATCGGCTGCGCGCGAGCGATCGCCGCGCTGACGACGGCGCGCTCGAAGGCCATGCCGGCCCTCACCTGCAGGTTGATGAAGTCGATGAGCAGGATCGAGTTGCGCACGATGATCCCGGCCAGCGCGATCATGCCGATCATGCTGGTGGCGGTGTACTGCGCACCGAGGAGCGCGTGGCCCGGCATCACACCGACGATAGTCAGCGGAATCGGCGCCATGATGATGAGCGGCGTCAAGTACGAGCCGAATTGCGCGACGACGAGCAGGTAGATCAGCACCAGGCCGACGGCATAGGCCGCGCCCATGTCGCGGAAGGTCTCGTAAGTGATCTGCGATTCGCCGTCCCACTTGATCGAATAGCCGCGGTAGGGATCTTCGGGTTGCGCGATGAAGTATTCGCCCTCGGCCAGCGTGCCGCCGCCGGGCGTGGCGATGGCCTTGATGGCCGAACGCATCTTGAACATGCCGTAGAGCGGGCTATCGAGTGCACCAGCCATGTCGCCGACGACGTAGTTCACCGGCAGCAGGTCCTTGTGATGGATCGGCTGCTCGCGCACCGTGTCGCTCACCGTCACCAGCTCGCGGATCGGCACCAGCTTGCCGGCGGCCGAGCGCACAGCCAGCGTCAGCAGCGCGTCGAGATCGCCGTGGCGCTCGGGCGGCAGTTGCAGCACGGCCGCGGCGGGGTACTTGGTTTCATCGTGCAGATACGCCGTGGCTTCACCGGCCAAGCCCGCACGCAGTGTGGTCACGATGGCCTGCTGCGGCACGCCGAGCATCGCCGCCTTGCGCCGATCGACGACAAGCACTGTCCTCGGCGCAACGGCGATCGACGAATCGTCGACATCGACGACG
>JANOEG010000386.1:0-4711 GCA_031413095.1 Burkholderiales bacterium
AGATCGTCGTACATGAACTTCGCCGCACGAAGGTCATCGAGCGAGAAGTCGAGGCCGACGACCCGCACCGGGAATCGCGACGCCTCGAGCGTGTGCCGCCCGTTCCCGCAGCCCAGGTCGAGCAGCCGCTCGTTCCCCGCCAGCGGAAAGTGTCGCCGGGCGTTTGCCGACGCACCATCACTTGGGTGAGGGGGTCGATGGACTTGAAAATTTCTGCGCTGGGTGCGTGGTCATTGCGAGCACGAGCGTCGCTTGCGGGACGAGGGCGCGGCGTGGAGCGGGTGAGGGGAATCGAACCCCTGTATGAAGCTTGGGAAGCTGCCGTTCTGCCATTGAACTACACCCGCGTCCGGGGGAGTTTATGCCAGCCAAGTGTGTACTGTTTGTCGCTCGCGGCCCACTCGGTCACGGCCGGTCACGTCATTTGTGCTCACACCCAATAGACTTCGGCCGCATGAAGACCATTGAACTGACATCCCTGCGCGGCGAACGCCTGCGCGCCCTCTTCGTCGCGATGTCCGCGGCCTTGCTGGTCGCCTGCGGCGGCGGCGGTGGCAGCGGCGATCCGCCGGTCGATCAAACACCGCCGACGTTGTCGGCGCAGGGCGCAACGCGCGCGGTCGTCCGCAAGGGCGATGCAACGCCACTGCCCGCGTCATTCACCGTCGCCGTGGGCGGCAACCCCAGCACCGGCACTGTGGCCTGGCGGGATGAGGCAGGCACGTCGCGTGGCAGCGGCACCACGCTGCCACTCAACCCCGCGGCCACTGCGTTAGCAGCAGGCGAACACACGCTGACCGCCCGGATCACCAACCCGGTCAACGGCCGTTCCGCCGAAACGGCGTTCAGCTTGCTCGTGCTGGCTGCCGACGCAGAAACCGATGACGACAACGACGGCCTGAACTACTCGGACGAGAAGCTGGCCGGCACCGAACCCGGCAACGGCGACACCGACGGCGACAGCCTGGCCGACGGTGCAGAAGCGGGCCTGGGAACCGATCCGACGCGGGCCGACAGCGACAACAACACCATCAACGACGGCGTGCAACTTGCCGGCACGTTTGCGGCCTCGTTTCCGGCGCGCAGCCTGATGGCCAACGAGCCGGGCAAGAGCGCCGGCGTGCTCATCGACGCCGACGGGCTGTCGATCACGTTCGGCCCGGAGCTCAACGCCGCCTGCGTGAACAAGACGGGGCCATTCAACGACGCGATCTACAGCGGCAGCGCAACGGATGCATCGGAGCGCTGCCGCAAACGCGCGGTGCGCGCCAACGTCGGCGTGCAGCCAGGCGAGTTCCGCTACTTCGAGACGCGCCGTTTGGGCAACACTGCGCTCCCAAACATCGGCCAGGGCATCATCACGCCGTCGGCACAGATCGATCCGTACTGCTGCTACATCGATCCCGGCGACTCTGACTACGCCACCTACGTCAGCGGTTCGCCGCCCGCGCCGACGGTGGCCAACATCACACCGTCATCAGTGACCTTCAACGCCACCGGCGGTGTGTTCGCGCGGCTGATCCAGGTGGATGCGCCATTCAGTCCGGGCCTGGACTTCGATCTCAACGCAACCAACTTCTATGGCTTTGCGGTGGACTATCGCGGCGCCAATCCATTGGTTTATTTGGTGGCACGCGACAGCAACGGCGACATCGTCGTATCGCAAGCCTTGGACCCCGGGGCCTTCAGCGGTGCGCCGGCGATGCCGATGCTGCACGGCCATCCGGTCAGCGGGACAGGGCCGCATGCGGCCATCAACCTCGGCCTGCAGAATTTCCACTACCCGCTCGCCGACGTACGCGCCGCGATCACCGCGCGCGGCGCTGTCAACGCAGGTGAAATGGCCGGTGGCGTCGGCATCCACCGCTGGTAGCACGCCTTGCCGCCGATGCATCAGGACGCTTTGCCGACATCCCGCAGGCAGCGCCTGCGTCTTCTCGCGGCCTTTGCGGCCACGATGTCCACGGCACTGCTCGTCGCTTGTGGCGGTGGCGGCAGCAGTGGTGGTGGCGCCGCGCCGCCCCCTCCGCCCCCCCCTCCTCCGCCGCCGCCACCGGTGTCGCGCTGCATCGACCCGACCCCGGCCGCCACCTCGACAGTGAAGTTCGCCACGCCGGTGGGCGCCGCGGCATCGAACGTCGAGCTCAGCGCCAACGGCCTCTCCGCATGCTTCCTCGGCACAGCACAAACCGGCGCCAAGTCCGACGTGTCCGTGGCGCTGGGCGAGGGCAGCTTCTATTACTTCGAGGCCACACGCTCGCAAGCCGCCGACGTGGTGCTGGGCCTCAGCGCCACGGCCGCCACCGAGCCGCCCGCGGGAGGCTTCGTGCCCCGTGCCGACACGCTCGTGGTCCGCGGCAGCGAGCTGCTGACGACTGACAGCGCCGGCACTCTGGTGACGAACCCCGCCGGCGCCGGAGCCGTGTTCGGCTTCGCGGTGGATTTGCGCTCGGGCTATCCGGCGGTGAGCGTCATCGCCCCGGCAAGCGTCAACCCCAGCGCGTGCACGGGCCTGGCGGCCGCTGCGCCGTGCATCATCTACCGCTGGCAGTCGGCAGCGCCGGCAGCCGCGCTGTCGATCTACGCCTGGGGCAACGGCGACGGCACGAACGGACCGCGCGTGTCGATCAACACCGGCAGCGATCAGCTCGCGCGCCCCTACACCTACGCCACCAGCGCCGTGCTGTCGCTGCTGCGCGCCAAGCGCCTGCAAGGCGCCGTCGGCTTCAGTCCGCAATGGCCGGCTGCGAGCGGGCTGGCGTCACTGCCGACGCTGACGCCGACCCACGGCGACCGCGCCGTGATGCGCCTGGACGACACCGCGCCGTTCCGTGCGATCACGGTCACGCCTACCAACACGGCCGCCGGCGTCATCGCCTGGACCGATGAGCTCGGCCTCAGCCGCGGCAGCGGCGCGTCGATCACGATCGACAGCGCGCTGATGACGGCACTCGGCGCCGGCGAGCATGTGCTGACCGCCAGCGTCGTCAATCCGCAAAACGGCCGCTATGGCGAAACGCGGCTGCGGCTGCTGGTGGCTGCCGCGGGCGACAACAACGACCACGACGGCGACGGCCTGACCTACGACCAGGAGATCGCGGCCGGCCTCGATCCGGGCAGCGCCGACAGCGACGGCGACGGACTCTCCGATGGCGCCGAAGTGGCGTTGGGCAAGAACCCGCTGGTGGCCGACAACGACGCCAGCGCGTCACTGCCGCGGCGCGGCGTGATGGTGCGCGAGGTTGGCACGAGCCCGGGCCTCGTCGTCGGCGATGACGGCCTGTCGGTCACGTTCACCGGCGAGCTGAACCCGGCGTGCGTGGCGCACGTGGCGCCGTTCGATGACCCGGTGTATTCGAGCTCGGCCTTCGGTTCGCAAGAGCGCTGCCGCAAGCGCGCTATCCGCGCCAACGTCGACATCGTGCCCGGCGAGTTCCGCTATTTCGAGACGCAGCGCCTCGGCGCGGTGCTCAACTTCGGTCATGGCGTGACCGCGCGCGATGCCCAGATCGACCCGTTCTGCTGCTTCATCGATCCGCCGAATCTGCCATTCTCGGCAGGCGACCCCGACTACGCGAGCTACACACCGAATGGGCTCTACCCCAATTCGGCGCCGTCGCTGGCGGTCAACTCGGTCGGCGGCGTGTTCCGCCGCCTGCAGCAAATCGGCGTCGGCTTCAGCCCCGCCTACAACCTCGACCAGACACAGTACTACGGCTTCGCCGTGGACTACACCGGCAGCGAACCGAAGATCCACATCGTGATGACCGACGCCGGCGGCATGATGACCGTCTCGCAGGCGGTGGCGGACCTCGGCTTCGGCGTCAACGCCCCGGTCGTGCCGATGCTCTACGGCCACCCGGACACTCCGAACGAGCCGAGTTCGCGCATGAACCTCGGCCTGCAGAAGTTCCACTACGACCCGGTCGCGATCAAGCTCGCGCTGCAAGATCAGGGCGTGGACACCACGCAGTTCAAGCCCGGCGTCGGCGCGCACCGCTGGCTGCCCTGACGGCGCATAGCCGCACGCGACAATGCGCGCGGCCATGAACGCTTCCTCCATCGACCCCAACGCGCCGCACCGCGGCATCAAGAGTTTCGTGCTGCGCGCCGGTCGCATGGGCACGGGGCAGATGCGCGCGCTGCGTGAACTGGCGCCGCGCTATGTGTTGCCGTTCAGTGCAGCACCGTTCGATGCGCCGCGCACCTTCGGCCGCCACGCGCCGCTGGTCGTCGAGATCGGCTTCGGCATGGGCCAGGCCACGGCGCAGATCGCCGCGGCGCGAGCGCACGATGACTTTCTCGGCATCGAGGTCCATGAGCCCGGCGTCGGCGCGCTCTTGCAGCGCATCGATGAGCAGCAACTCGGCAACTTGCGCATCGTGCAGCACGATGCCGTCGAGGTGCTGCGCGACATGATCGCGCCTTCGACGCTCGCTGCCATCCACGTGTTCTTCCCCGATCCGTGGCCCAAGAAGCGGCATTGGAAGCGGCGCCTGATCCAGCCGCCGTTCGTCGCGCTGCTCGCATCACGCCTTGCGAGCGGCGGCACATTGCACTGCGCCACAGACTGGCAGCCCTATGCCGAGCAGATGCTGGAAGTGTTGTCGGCCGAGCCGCTGCTCACCAACACCGCCGATGGCTACGCGCCGCGGCCCGCCTACCGGCCGTTGACCAAGTTCGAGAACCGTGGTTTGGCGCTGGGCCACGG
>JANOEG010000387.1:0-14696 GCA_031413095.1 Burkholderiales bacterium
GTGTGCTTGCACGACGGGCAGCCGGTGCCGGGGCAGAAGAAGCACTTCACATCGACCTCGGTCGACGGCTCCGTGAACGGGAAATACGACGGGCGGAAGCGGGTCTTGGTGGACGAGCCCAGGAGCTTCTGCAGGAAGGTCTGCAGGTGGCCCTTCAGGTCGGCGAGGCCGATATTCTCGTCGATGACGAGCCCTTCCACCTGGCCGAACACGGCGGAGTGGGTGGCATCGAGCTGCTCATCGAAGTGCAAGCGGTTCGGCAGCCCCGAAAGCCCATCTCGAAACGCCAGCTCGCGCAGCCGCTGGTTGGCCGACTGCAACGAGCCCGCCAGCGCCTGCGCGCGACGGCCGGTGCGCGAATCGACCAGCGCGCAGACCAGTCCCATGCCGACAATGAAAACCGCAAACCCGATCAGCACCCCGGCGAGGCGTGAGTCAACCGCGTCGGGCGAAAGGGCGCCAACGCCCTCGGGACCGGTGAGCAGTGGCACCGGGGCGGCGTGAAGACCGAGCAGCTGCGCCGAAACCAGCGCCAGCGAGAACACAGCCAGGCCGAGCAAACGCGGCCCAGCCGGGCGCTGTGCGGCCCGCCGGCCCGGGCGGTTGAGCATCTGCAAGGCCGCGCCGACGCCCAAAGTGGCCAGCGCCAACGCCGCCAGCACCGGCGTGCCGGCGATCAGATCCCAACGCGGCGGCTGTGGCAGCGACGAGCCGAGCAACACGAAAACGGCCGTCATCGTGGCCATCAGGGCCGCCACGACAAGCGGGTTGACCGTGCGCGGCGTCGGCATCCAGCGCCCTGCCACCACCGCCAGCGAAGCCCCCGCCATGGCGACGCACCAGGAGGCCAGGAAAGGCCCAAGGTGGAACCAGGTCGTGGCCTCTGGCAGCGTCTCGCGCCACGACAACAGCTGCAGAAGCCACAGCCCGGTGCCGACCGCCAGCGCCCCGCCGCCGCCCCAGCACAACGCCACGACCCAGTCTTGTGAGCGCACCTTGCGCAGGGCGTGCAGCAGCAGCGCAGCCACGGCAGCCCCCAGCATGAACAAGACCAGCGCCGACCCAACGCCCAACGCAGCAGAGCCCATCATGGGTGGGTTCACAGGGGGCATGAAAGGCGTGAGTGTGAGCGCAGACCAGCCAAAACTCGGCAGGCGCGGATTGTTGCAGAGGATTCAGCGCCGCGACCGCTTCCGATCGCGTTGAATCCCAACGAACTTGGGGGTGCCTGTCGGGGTCAGGGACGCGCCGAAAACCCGATGCCTCGGCGCTCGCGCACGCCGGGCTTGACGCGGTGCTCGCTCTCGAGCTGGGCCAGGAACTCGTCCGGCTCGAAGCCGGTGCCGAGCACATCGATCTGGCGCTTGACGGCGGCAAAGTCACCCGGGGCGAGTTGGTCGAGCGCGGCCAGGCGGTCGCGTTGTTCGGCGGTCAGCTTGCCGGCGTCGCCGCCCAAGGCTTCGACGACGAACATCGACTCACGCTGTTCAGCGCGCAGCGGCCGGAACTTGACCTTGAAGGTGAAGCGCCGCAGCGCGGCCTCGTCGAGCTCGTCGAACAGGTTGGTGGTGCAGATGAACAGGCCGCCGAAACGCTCCATGCCCTGCAGCATCTCGTTGACTTCGGTGACTTCGTAGCTGCGCTCGGCGCGCTGGCGGCTACGCAGGAAGCTGTCGGCCTCGTCGAGCAGCAGAACGGCGTTTTCGGACTGCGCTTCTTCGAACATCTTGGCCATGTTCTGCTCGGTCTCGCCGACGAACTTGCTGACCAGATCGCTCGCCTGACGGATCAGCAGCGGCCGTTGCAGTTCGCTGGCGATGTGCTCGGCCAGAGCCGTCTTGCCAGTGCCCGGCGCGCCGTGAAAACACAGCGTGCCGTGGCCACGGCGGCGCAGCGCTTCGATGATCTTGGACATCTCGAAACGCGACTCGACGTTGAGCAACGACAAGTCGTAGGTCGTGACGACGCGCCGCGCCCCAGCCTGCTTGCGCGACTGGCCGAGCGCCTTGTCGGCATTGCCTAACTGGCGCTCGATCATCGCTTCGGCAGTGCTACCTTCACCGGCGGCGAGCTTGGCAAAGCGCACCGCGGTACGGATCTGCGCTGGCGTCAGCCCGCGCCGCTCCGACAAACGCTGCGAAAAACCCTCACTGACCTCGACGCCAGCCAACGAGCGCGCCACCAGCGCTTCACGCGCGCCGGGCGGCGGCGACTTCAATTCCAGGTGGTACTGGAACCGGCGCCGAAACGCCGGGTCGATCTGCTCGATGCGGTTGGTAACCCAGACCACCGGCACTGGGTTGGTTTCCAGGATCTGATTGACCCAGGCCTTGCCGCTGACGCTGGACGACGGCGCGGCGTCGCTGGCGTCCATGCGCGCCAACAACTGCGCCGCGTCGGCCGACACTGGCGGGAACACGTCCTCGACCTCGTCGAACAGCAGCGCGACGTTCGGGCTCGCCTTCAGGAACACCTGGCTGATCTGCAGCGAGCGATAACGGTCACGGCCATTGAGCGAGTTGCCGTCGCGGTCGGCGTACTCGACTTCGAACAGCTCAAGCCCCGCGGCGTGCGCGCAGACGCGGGCCAGTTCGGTCTTGCCGGTGCCGGGTGGGCCGTAGAGCAGCACATTGACGCCCGCGGCTTTACTGGCCACGGCGTTGGCGAGCAGCGTCGTCAGAACCTTCACATCATCAGCGACGAAAGCAAAGTCGGTCGCCGCGAGTTCGCTCTTCGCCGACGGCCGCGTGAACACCGCCATCAACTCGGCCGGCGCCTTGTACTCGCGCATCAGCACCGGCGGCAATTGCTCGCTGACCTTCATCAGGTCAGCGAGGTCAGTGATGTTGTGCTCCGAGATCAGGTTCTCGACCATGCCGGTGCGCTCCAGGCGCGAGCCGGCGCGCAGCGCTTCAGCAACCTCCTGCTCTTTCACACCGGCCACGTTGGCAATCGCTGCATAGGCTTCCTGAGCGCTGCCGACCTTGAACTCGACCAGCAAGCCGCGCAGCTCGCGCTGGTAGCGCGCGAGCGTTCCGTAGAGCAGCAGCGCGCGCTCGGCAGCGTTCAATTGCAGCAAGCCGCCGAGCGCTTCGATGTTCTTCTGCACCAGCGTCGACTCTTTTTTCAGCGAACGCTCCAACCACTCGGACGTCGTCCCGAGCACGGTCAGCAGATCCTTCGGCGCGTCCTTGACGTACTCGTCGATATAGAAGAACAGCGTGCCTTCTTCATAGGGGCCGCGCCAGGCGCCGTAGCGCTGCACGAAAGCCTCGTCGGTGAGTGCGTCGTGGCCCGTCCATTGCGGGTTGTCCTTGCAGCGCCGGCCCAGGAACTCGCGCACGCGCTTCAACACCGGCGCCGGCCAGACCAAGTGGCGGCCGGTGAGCGCCAGCAGGTTCGACCAGTCACGGCGCAGGTTGAAGCGGCCGGCGTTCTTGAGCGTCAGCGCGAGCACGAACTGCGAGCACATGCGGTCGAGCACCGGCGCCTCGCGCAAGGCAGGCGATGCGATCAGGGCGGCGGCGGCGCGGCTCTTGGCGGTCATGCGGGCTTTCGAAGGAGTCCAACCGGGTGCACGCCATCTTGGCGTGGCCGCTGCGCCGGGGCAAGCCCCGCGAGCGCTACAAAGTGCTCAATGCAAGACCACAGGCTGCTGCGCCATTGCGCCATAGCGGCCGATGTAGTCGTCCAGCTCTTCTTCGCTCGGGCCAGTTTCGATCAACGCGTCGACGCCCGCCTTGAATTGCGCGGCCAGCGCGCCTTCGATGAAGATTTCCTTGCGCGCGAACTTGTCGACGATCTCGTAGCCGCCACGTGCGGGCACATGCTCGCGCGCTTCCGTGTCGAACTGAACGACGGCGAACTGGTCCGAGTTGTAGAGCATGAGCATGTGCGGTCCCTCAAAGACGCAACTTGAGCCCTGCAACGCGGAAATCAAGGCCCGGTTGACTGAGTCTGCAGTTGCAACTCCAACGGCGCACCACCCTCGGCCTGGGTCAGCAAGGCACGCACGGGGATGTGCCCGCGCGCCGGATCGAGCCAGACATCGACCTGCACGTCGCGCGGCTTGCGGGCCTCGCGCACCAGCTTCAACGTCGCGATCTCGCCGATGCGCTCGGTGCCGATGACGTTGAAGGTCCATACATCGGCACCGCCGCGTGCGCCGATGACCATCAGCACGACGCTGGCGCCGGCGCCGAAGCGTTGTGGCGCTGCCTCGACGACAGCCGGCAGTTGCAGCATCCACGTCAGCCGGTCCTGCACACCGGCGATCAGAGGCAATTCGTGCATCGGCCCGGAGAAGCTGATCTTGCCGGCGTCGCGCTGGAAGTTGGCGGCCTGGCTGTCCTTGCCGCGGCGGCGGATGACAAAGCGATCAGGTGCGATGCCTGCGCCGTCGAGCCCGCCGGTGCTGACCCAGTCGAGCACGGTGATGCCGGCGATGAATCCTTCGAGCTTCATCGCGTAGCGCTGCTGCTCGTCGGGCAACCAGCTCAGCAGTGCGTCGCCGCTGGCGATGCCGCGCGTGAGTTGGTAGCGCCAGGCGCCGGGCGGCGGCAGGCGTGTTGCGTAGATCGGCACGTCGATCGCCGACGCCGCAGGCGGCTCGCTCGGCGCGGGGCTGGCGGGTGCCTCAGCTGGCGGCGGCGTCTCGGCTGCCGCTACGGCTGGAGCGGGCGGCGGAGCTGGCTCAAGCACGGCCGACGCGGCCGGCTTGATTGGCGTCCGCAGACGCGCCACCTTGGGTGCGGGCCGCGGCGGTGCGACGGGCGGGACCGGCACGCTCTCCACTGCGGTGGACAAGGCCGGCGCCGTCACGCTGCGCACGTTCAGCGACGGCGCCGCTGCGGCCGGCTCTTCCGGATCGATCCACGCCGGTCCCAGCGACATCAGCAACAGCCCGTGCAGCGCCAGCACAGACACGCCCACCAGAACGAAGAACGGCCAGCGGCGCGACGCGATGGCTGCTTTTAGGGACGGAAGGACCGACAATTGCGCCACGATGAAACTCGCCACTTTCAAGGACGGATCGCGCGACGGCCAGTTGGTCGTCGTCTCACGCGATCTCACGACGGCGCATTTTGCGACCGGCATCGCCACCCGCCTGCAACAGGTGCTCGACGACTGGAACTTCCTGTCGCCGCAGTTGCAGGACCTGTACGTGACGCTCAATCAAGGCAAGGCGCGCCACGCCTTCGAGTTCGTGCCGTCGCTGTGCATGGCCCCGCTGCCGCGCGCCTGCCAGTGGGCCGACGGATCGGCGTACATCAACCACGTCGAGCTGGTGCGCAAGTCGCGCAAGTCCGAGGTGCCGGAGAGCTTCTACACCGACCCTCTGATGTACCAGGGAGGCAGCGACGACCTGCTCGGCCCCTGTGACGACGCGCCGTTTGCGAGCACCGACTGGGGCATCGACTTCGAGGCCGAGGTCGCGGTGATCACCGGCGATGTGCCGAACGGCGTGACGCCGGACCAGGCGTTAGAAGGCATTCGCCTGGTGATGATCGCCAACGACTGGAGCCTGCGCCACTTGATCCCCAGTGAATTGGCCAAAGGTTTCGGCTTCTTCCAGAGCAAACCGGCCACCGCGTTCAGCCCGGTGGCAGTGACACCCGACGAACTCGGCGACGCTTGGCAAGGCGGCCGCCTGCATTTGCCGATGCACGTCAGCTGGAACGGCAAGAAGGTGGGCATGTGCGACGCCGGCCCCGAGATGACGTTTCACTTCGGCCAGTTGATCGCACACCTGTGCAAGACCCGCCGCGCCCGCGCCGGCTCGATCATCGGCTCGGGCACGGTGAGCAACAAGGACTGGACCAAAGGCTACTCATGCATCGCCGAAAAGCGCTGCATCGAAACGATCGAAGACGGCGAACCGAAGACGCCCTTCATGGCTTATGGCGACACAGTCCGAATCGAGGTGAAGGGCAAGGACGGGCAGTCGGTGTTCGGCGCGATCGAGCAAAAGGTCGTGCCGGTACGCTGACGGTTCAGCGCTTCTTCTTCGCCGGCGCCTTCTTCGCGGGCGCCGGGCTCGCCGCCTCACGCGGCGCCATCGCCTCCGACAAGCCCACCAGCACGCCGCTGGCCATCGCCGCGTAGCTCTCGGCGAGCGCACTCGCCGCCCGCACGCTCGCACTGCGTGCGCCGCGAATCGCGGTCTGCATCTGGTCAGCGAACTCTTCCACGGTCTTGGCCGCGCTCGATCCCGACAGTGTGCCGCCGGCCTGCAGCTTTTCCATCGCCTGCTGCCATGGCGCGGCCATCGGGCCGGCTGCGGCTGCGGCTTTCTTCACCGCGCCAATCAGCAGGCCGTCGAACTTGTCGAGGTCATCGAGCGCCTTCTTCAGATGCGTTTCGCGCAGATCGACGCCGCGGTCGGCAAACTGCTGCAGCGCCGCTTGGTTGGCCTGCACCGCCTTGACCAGTGCCGCGTCCATCCCGGCTACCGCCTTGTCGAGCAAGCCCTCGACGGCATCGGCGCCGAGCGGGCTCTTGGCCGCGCCCATCGACACCGCCTTGGTCACCGAGTCGAGCGACGAGCGGATGTTGGCCAGCGTCAGTTCGCGGCCGCGCAGTGCCGCCAGCGTCGCCTCGGTCACGGCTTTCTGCACGCCCGCGCTCGATTTCGCGGTGGCGCTTTCGAACATCGAGATCAGGGCATCGGGATCGAAGGTGGCCATCGGGTGCTCCTCGTCATTGACGGCGTGTGGGGCCGTGATGCTCGCACTGCGCGCGGGCGAACGCAATGGAAAAGAGTGCGGTGGTGGTAGGCCGTGCTGGGATCGAACCAGCGACCAAAGGATTATGAGTCCTCTGCTCTAACCGACTGAGCTAACGGCCCGCGCCAGGGATTCTAGGTTTCGCGTGCGGCGCACAGCTGTGCTCGCTACGATGGGGTCTCTCGTTCACCTCTCCTTCAAGCAGGGCCGCCATGAAAGCCGACTCCATCCTCGCCGCCATCGGCGACACGCCGCACATCCGCATCAACCGACTGTTCGGCGCTGGGCAAGAGGTCTGGATCAAGTCCGAGCGCAGCAACCCGGGCGGATCGATCAAGGACCGCATCGCGCTGTCGATGGTCGAGGCGGCCGAAGCCTCAGGCGCCTTGAAACTCGGCGGCACGATCATCGAGCCGACCTCGGGTAATACCGGCATCGGATTGGCGATGGTGGCGGCCGTCAAGGGGTACAAACTCGTGCTCGTCATGCCCGACAGCATGAGCATCGAGCGCCGCCGCCTGATGCTCGCCTATGGTGCAACGTTCGAGCTGACGCCGCGCGAAAAAGGCATGAAGGGCTCGATTGCGCGCGCTCAGGAACTGGTCGCCGCCACGGCCGGTGGCTGGATGCCACAGCAGTTCGAGAACGAAGCCAACATCGAGGTCCATGTGCGCACCACCGCCGAGGAGATAGCGCGCGACTTCCCCGACGGCCTGGACGCATTGATCACCGGCGTCGGCACCGGCGGCCACATCACCGGCTGCGCGATGGTGCTGAAGAAGCGCTGGCCGAAGCTGAAGGTGTTCGCCGTCGAGCCGTCGGCCAGCCCGGTGATCAGCGGCGGACAGCCGTCGCCGCACCCGATCCAGGGCATCGGCGCCGGTTTCATTCCGAAGAACCTGCACACCGCGCTGCTCGACGGCGTGATTCAGGTCGAGGCCGAAGACGCGCGCGAGATGGCGCGCCGCTGCGCGCGCGAAGAAGGCATGCTGGTCGGCATCTCCAGCGGCGCGACGCTGGCGGCGATCGCAAAGAAGCTGCCGGAACTCGACGCCAAGGCACGCGTGCTCGGATTCAACTACGACACGGGTGAGCGGTACTTGTCGATCGAGGGGTTTTTGCCCGCGTAGCGCGCTACCGCGGCGCACGGGCCCGTTGATCAGCGCGGCGCGCTGAGGGCATTGCTCACCAGCTTCGACGTGATGTCGACGATCTGGATCATGCGGTCATACGCCATGCGCGTCGGGCCGATCACGCCGAGCGTGCCGACGACCCGCCCGTCCACCTCGTACGGCGCGCTGACGATCGACAGCTCTTCGTACGGCACGACGCCCGACTCGCCGCCGATGTAGATGCGTACGCCCTCGGCGCGGCTGCTCACGTCCAGAAGGCGTATCAACTGCGTCTTCTGCTCGAAGAGGTCGAACAGCTTGCGCAAGCTGCCCATGTCGTTGCCAAAATCCTGCACCGTGAGCAGGTTGCGCTCGCCGCTGACGACCAACTGTTCTTCGCTGGCCATGGCTTCGGTGCCTGCTTGCACCGCGGCCTGCATCAACGCTGAGATTTCGCTGCGCAGCGTTTCCACTTCCTGCTGCAGGCGCTCGCGCACGGCGTCGATCGTCAGGCCGGCGTAGTGCGCGTTGAGAAAGTTCGCCGCCTCCACGAGCTCGCCTTGGGTGTAGTCGCGCGCGGTCATGATGACGCGGTTCTGCACGTCGCCATCGGGTGCGACCAGGATCAACAGCACACGGCGCTCGCCCAGTCGCATGAACTCGATGTGGTGGAAAACGCTGGCTTTCTTCGGCGCGGTGACAACGCCGACAAAGTTCGACAGGCTCGACAGGATGTGCGCCGCGCTGGCGATCACGCGCGTCGGCTGGCCAGGCTGCAACTGCTCGCGCGCCGAGTTTGGCAGCGGCGGCTGCATCGCATCCAAGGGCCGCGCGGTCAGCATCGTGTCGACAAAAACGCGGTAACCGCGCGCCGTGGGGATGCGCCCGGCGCTGGTGTGCGGGCTGGCGATCAGGCCGAGTTCTTCCAGGTCGGCCATGACATTGCGGATGGTGGCCGGCGACAGCTCCAGCCCCGAAGCACGCGACAAGGTCCGCGAGCCCACGGGCGTGCCTTCGGCGATGTAAAGCTCGACGAGGGTTTTTAGCAGGGACTTTGCACGGTCATCCATGGCTTGCCGATTTTGCTCCCAGAGAGTACCTCTATCATTCGTGCATGCCGGCTCCCCAGCGCTTTCGTCACGCCGCGATCGTAGGCAAACCCCAAGCGCAGGGCATGCGCGAGCTGCTCGAAGACGTGGCCAGCTTCCTCGCCCAGCAGGGCCTGGACGTGAGCATCGAGCGCGCCACCGCCGAGGCCACCGGCATCACCGCTTACGGCGCGCTCGACGCCGCACAGCTTGGTAAGCACTGCGACGTCACCGTGGTCGTCGGCGGCGACGGCACGATGCTCGGCATCGCGCGCGAGCTGGCGCAATTCGACATGCCGCTGATCGGCATCAATCAGGGCCGGCTGGGCTTCATCACCGACATCCCGGTCGATCGATTCCGCGAGGCGCTGGCGCCGATGGTGCGCGGCGAGTTCGAAGAAGAACACCGAGCAATGCTCGATGCGAGTGTGTGGCGCGGCGACGACTGCATCTTCACCAGCGTGGCGCTGAACGACGTGGTCGTGACGCGCGGTGCCACTGCCGGCATGGTCGAATTGCGTGTCGACATCGGCGACGAGTTCGTGGCCAACATGCGCGCCGATGGCTTGATCGTCGCCTCGCCGACCGGCTCTACCGCTTATTCGCTATCGGCCGGCGGGCCGATTCTGCACCCCGGTATCGGCGGCTGGCTGCTGGTGCCAAATGCGTCGCACACGCTATCGAACCGGCCGATCGTGCTGCCCGACGACGGTGAGGTGCGCATCACCGTCGTCTCGGGGCGCGACGTCTCAGCCAACTTCGACATGCAGAGCCTAGCCAGTTTGCAGCACGGCGACCAGGTGCGCATGAAGCGCTCGGCGCACCGCGTGCGCTTTCTGCACCCGAAAGGCTGGAGCTACTACGCCACCTTGCGGCGCAAGCTGCGCTGGTATGAGGGAATCGTCTGATGCTGCGGCGGCTGTCGTTGCGCGACTTCGTCATCGTTCCTGAACTGGAAGTCGAGTTCGGCGCTGGGTTCTCGGTGCTCACCGGCGAAACCGGCGCCGGCAAGTCGATCCTGATCGACGCACTGCAACTTGCGCTCGGTTCGCGCGGTGATGCGCTCGTCGTGCGCGAGGGTGCGGCACGCGCCGAGATCGCCGCCGAGTTCGATGCACCTGCTGCGCTTGCGGCCTGGCTCGAAGACGCTGGCTTCGACTCGAACGACACGCTGTTGCTGCGGCGCACGATCGATGCGCAAGGCAAGAGCCGGGCCTGGATCAACGGCAGCCCGGCAACGGTGACGCAATTGCGCGAAGCCGCCGATGCGCTGGTCGATATCCACGGCCAGCATGCGTGGCAAAGCCTGACACGGCCGGCTGCTGTGCGCTCGCTGCTCGACAACGAGGCCGGCGTGGACCTGGCGCCGCTGGCGGCACTCTGGGCGCAGTGGAAAAGCGCCACCGCAGCGCTCGAACGTGCGCGCTCGCAAGGCGCCGAGATCGAGCGTGAGCGCGAGCGGCTGGCGTGGCAGATCGGCGAGGTCGATCGCCTCGGCCCCGCTGAAGGCGAATGGCCCGAGCTCAATGCCGAACACACGCGGCTGGCGCATGCACAAACGCTGATCGAGTCTGCTCAGGGTGCACTCGATGCCGTGTCTGATGGCGACACCAACGCTGCAGCGCTGACACTGCAAGCCGCCGATGCATTGTCGGAAGCAGCGCGCATCGACGCCCGCCTGGCGCCGCTCTCGGAGGTGCTGCAAAGCGCGCATGCGCAGTTGAGCGACGCCGCCCATTCGCTGTCGGGCTACCTGCAGCACGCCGACATCGACCCGCAGCGCCTGGCCGAACTCGACGCGCGCTTGTCGGCATGGATCGGCTTGGCGCGGCGCTTCCGCCGGCCGCCCGAAGAACTGGCGTCGTTGCTGGCGAGTTGGCGCGTCGAACTCGCCCAGCTCGACGCGGCCACCGACAGCGCCGCGCTCGAACGCGCCGCCGCCGACGCCGAGCGGGCGTGGCGCGCCGAAGCGCAGCGGGTCAGCAAGGCGCGCCAGCTCGCCGCGCCGAAGCTTGCCGACGCGGTGACGCAGGCGATGCAGCAGCTCGGCATGGCCGGCGGGCGTTTCGAGGTGGCGCTGATCGCGCAAGACGAGCCGCAGTCCTTCGGCCTGGAAAGCGTCGAGCTGCGCGTCGCCGGCCACACTGGCAGCACACCGCGCGCGCTGGCCAAGGTGGCGTCGGGTGGCGAGCTGTCGCGCCTGGCGCTGGCGATTGCGGTCACGACAGCGCGCAGCACCGCTGGAGCCGTCGCGCCGGAGCGCGACGGGAACGGCGCCGCCACACTGATCTTCGACGAGATCGACGCCGGCATCGGCGGCGCCGTTGCCGACACCGTGGGCCGCTTGATGAAGCAGCTCGGCCGTGAACGGCAAGTGCTCGCCGTGACCCACCTGGCGCAAGTGGCGGCTTGCGGCGACCATCACTTCGTCGTCAGCAAGCAAGCGCGCGGGCCGAGCACGCAAAGCGACGTGAGAGTCGTTGTCGGCGAAGCGCGCGTGGCCGAAGTGGCGCGCATGCTCGGCGGCGAACGTCTGGCCACCAGTGTGGCGCACGCGCAGGAGCTGCTCGGCTCGGCCTCCGCGGCTGCGGCTCCCCCCACCTCCAAACCACGCGCAAAGGAAAGGCGCGCCGCGAAGTGAACTCGGTCGTGAATGCGACGTCGCGCGCGACGGGCGACCTGGACCTTGTGCTCATCACGGGCATCTCCGGCTCGGGCAAGTCGATCGCGCTGCACGCGCTCGAAGACGCGGGCTATTTCTGTGTCGACAACTTGCCGCCGGAGCTGCTGCGCGATTTCATTGCGGTGGAGAAGCAACGCGAAGGCGGCTCGCGGCGCGTGGCCGTGGCCGTCGACGTGCGCAGCGCTGGCACACTGCCGCACCTGCTGCCGCTGATCGAGGGCTTGCGCCACGAAGGCGTGGCCGTGCGGCCGTACTTTCTCGACGCCAGTACCGATGCGCTGGTGCGGCGATTCTCCGAGACACGGCGGCCTCACCCGTTGTCGGCCGACGCGGCAGCCGGTGCGTCGCCGCGCGCGCTGGTCGATGCGATCGAGCTCGAACGCGAGCTGCTCGCCGGCCTGCGCGAACTCTCGACCGTGATCGACACCAGCCAGCTGCGTCCGGCGCAGCTGACGCGCTGGTTGCGCGACGCCGTTGGCGCCAAAGGTGCGGCGCTGACGCTCGTTTTCGAGTCGTTTGCGTTCAAGCACGGCGTGCCGCTCGATGCCGACTTCGTGTTCGATCTGCGCGTGCTGCCGAACCCGCACTACATCCGCGAGCTGCGCCCGCACAATGGCCGCGATGCGGCGGTGGCGGCCTACCTCGCGGCACAACCAGAAGTCACCGAGATGCTGTCGCAGATCGAAGCCTTCATCGGCCGCTGGCTCGACGCCTTCAACGACGGCCAGCGCGCCTACGTCACGGTGGCGCTGGGCTGCACAGGTGGCCAGCACCGCTCGGTTTATGCAGCCGAGCAGCTCGCACGCCGCTTCACGCAACGCGCAGCGACGCTGGTGCGGCATCGCGAGCAGGACATTCACGGAACATGAAGCGCCAAACGATTTCACTGTTCCCACTGAAAAGCGTGCTGTTCCCGGGCACTGTGCTGCAGTTGAAGGTCTTCGAAGCGCGTTACCTCGACCTCGCCAGCGAGTGCCTGCGCGAAAAGGCGCCATTCGGCGTGGTCAGCCTGGCCGCGGGCAAGGAGTCAGGCCGCGGCAATGTGCGCTTCGAGTCGCACGGCGTACTGGCCCACATCGACACGGTCGATGCCGAAGGCGCCAACCTGCTCAAGCTGCGCTGCCTGGGCATCGAGCGCTTCACCATCGTCGGCAAGCCGGCGCAGCAGGACAACGGCTTGTGGACCAGCGAGATAGAACTGCTGATGCCGGACGAGGTGGTGTCTCCCGAGCCGGCGCTGTTCGGCACGGTGCGCGCGCTGCAGCAGGTGATCGGGTCGTTGATTGAAAAAGGCAACCCGCCTTTTGCCGAGCCCTACCGCCTCGACGACGCTGGCTGGGTGGCCAACCGATGGTGCGAGATCCTGCCGATCCCACTGGCCGCCAAGCAGAAGCTGATGATGCTGCCCGACCCGCAGGCTCGGTTGCGCCTGGTCCACGAGTACCTGAAGGGCAAGGGCGTCGTTCAATAGGCGAGGAGTAGCTTACGGATGGGTGCAGGCAGCCCCAACGCCAGAGCAGCGTCGCGCTCGAACCAAGCGCCAGCAGGCAACTTCGACTCGATCGCACTTCGCCGCGCGGCCGACAGGCGCGCGCCGAGCGCGTGCTGCCACGGTTCGAGCCGCCAGTCGAAGTGCGTCAGTGCGTGGTCTATTGGCGGCAACGCTTCACCGCGGCCAGGCCATTTGCGCAGCAGTTCGTTCACCTCATCGAGCGAATCGAACAGCGGCAACGTCCACAGGCCGGCCCACACCCCCTTCGCCTCGCGCTGCGTCAGCCAGAGCCGCTGCTCGGCATCGACGAGCCACAGCATCGCATTGCGACGCGCGCCGCGTTTGAGTTTTCTTGTCTTGACCGGCAAGCGTTCGGGCCGGCCCTGCGCCTTGGCAACGCAGATCGTCGCCACGGGGCACGCATCGCATCGCGGCGCGCGCGCAGTGCACAGCGTCGCGCCGAGATCCATCAGCCCCTGCGTGTAGCGCTCGATGCCCTGCGCGGGCAACAGCATCTGCGCCTGCTCCCACAACGCGCGTTCGTTCGCCGCCACCGCCAAGTCGGCGTCGAAGCCGAGCACGCGCGTCAGCACGCGTTTGACGTTGCCATCGAGGATGGCAGCGCGCTCGCCGAAACAAAAAGCGGCAATCGCTGCCGCCGTCGAGCGGCCGACGCCGGGCAATTCCATCAACGCTGCGGCGCTCGACGGGAACGCGCCGCCGTGTTCCCGCACCACCACCTGCGCGCACCGGTGCAGGTTGCGCGCGCGGTTGTAGTAGCCCAGGCCGCTCCATGACGCGAGCACATCGTCCAGCGGCGCGGCGGCCAGCGCGGCCAAGTCGGGAAAGCGCTGCAGGAAACGCGCGTAGTAGTCCAGCACCGTCGTCACCTGCGTCTGCTGCAGCATGATTTCTGAGAGCCAGACGCGGTAAGGATCGCGCGTGTTTTGCCACGGCAGGCCATGGCGGCCATGCGTTTTCTGCCACTCGATCACGCACGCGGCAAATGGGGTGTCAGAGGATTTGGGTTTTGTTGCCACGCCGCGAGTGTCGCGCGGCGTGGCAAATGCTGTATTCAGCCGGCCGCGCGGCGCGCCGGCGCATCGGTGGCGGCCGTGGTTCGCAGGGCGGTGGCATCACGCAGCGCCGCCGCCTGCTGGCGCACACTGGCCCACAGTTCCTGCAAGCGTTGTTCCTGCTGCTCGAGGTCGGCGATGCGTGCGTCGAGTTCGCCGGCCGCCGTCTGGATGCGCTCCAGGCTTTCGCGGCGGCGCTTGAAGCCGCGGCGGCGATCGCGCAGCTGCGAGTCGACCTGCGTCGAGGCCGACTTGTTCCACAGCTCGATCTCGCCGCTGGCGTTCTCGAACACGATGTTGAGCTTGGACAGCAGCATGCGCCGGAACTGCTCCATGAAGCGCGGCTCGGCCAGGCGCAGCGCGTTGGACAGGCCAAGGTACTGCACGTAGCTGCTCTCGATCAGGTCCAGCTCGCGATCGGTGCGCTCCAACGTCGGCAGGCGCGTCAGGGTCAGCGCGAAACCAAACTCGGTGTTCAGCGCCTTGAAGCTGCCCTGCAGCATCTCGTGGATTTCCTGGC
>JANOEG010000388.1:0-3070 GCA_031413095.1 Burkholderiales bacterium
GCGCTGATGATGAAGACCTGTCCGCAACAACCCCGACCATCCGCAGGCCCCGATTCCCCAGACTTTCGGAGCGGGGACGACTGCGGCGCGGCTGGCGCTGGGCAGTGACATGATGGCTTCAGGCTGCTGACAATTCGACCGCGGCGATGCGCGACTTCTGTGTTGCCATGTCTTCTCTTCACATCGCCTGTCGAGTCGGGTCGTCTCCCGATCAACGACGGACTGAAAGATATTTGGGATAGGTTTCGCAGCGTTATCAGGAATGCGAATACGTTTGATCGGGGAAACCCGACGTTCGTCTCAACAGACGAAACAGGCCGAGAGGCGCAGACCGGCAAGGCAGCCGGCGCAGCATCGCACGAGCGTTCGGCAGGGGCGTGCCCTTGCTTGGGCGCGCCCGCCTTTCGCGCCTCACGAACCATTCAGGCCACTTTGATGCGAAGTGACCCGCACCGCGAGATGGATAGCTGAACCAGGCAGGGTTCAGGCGCCGCGCAGTTCGCCGCGCACCGCACTGACCACGCGTAGCGACCCGGTCACGAGCACCTATGCGTCCAACCCGTGCGCGGCCGCTCGAGCCATCGCGTGCCTGAGAGCGACGAGCGGCGGCTCGATGGCTTCAAGCTCCACCCCGAGCCGCTTGCGCGTGTGCGCGCCGAGGGTCGACGGCTTGTGCGGCGGCACACCGGTGCGGCAGGCGGTCGCGACAAACGCCATCAGGCGAAGCACCACCAGTTCGTCGATCAGCGCGTCGTGCGGCTTGTCGCGGACGAGGCCACTCACGACGACACACGGCCCGGCGAAGCGAGGATCGACGCCGACGACGCCGCGCGTATCTGCGCCACCTACCAGCCGGCTGGCGATCACGTCGCCGACAACAAAGCCACCGTAGGGCCGCGTGGTGAACCGGCGGATGCGGCGACCGAGGTCAACTAGGCGGTATGAACGCAGCTCCTAGGCTGCGCGAAAGCCGACAGTCGCGGAAGACTGGCTATGGCCGCAGGAGCCCCAGGACTTCCATTCGTCGACGGCCAGTACAACGGCCACCGTGTGCCCAACGCGCAGATTGCTTCATGGGTTTGAACGCAATCGCGTACGACGCAGCGTGCGAGCGCCTGAGGCCGACCACCCGCAGTCGTCCGTGCGCCGTCGACACGGTGTGCGTCGCATTACGCGGCAAGCGCCATCTCGGCCACCGCACAGAACCAGCGCACGCCGTGCGGCAGCGCATCGTCGTTGAAGTCGTAGCAAGGGTGGTGCAGCGGCCGTTCGTTGCCGCCTTGGCCGAGCCAGAGGTAGGCGCCGGGCCGCTCTCGCACCATGAACGCGAAGTCCTCGGAAGTGAATGCCGGCCGCGGTGCGACGCTGGCCTTCAGGCCGGCAAGCTCAGCGGCCCGAAGCGCGAGTTGCGCCTCGGCTGCGCTGTTCACGGTCGCCGGGTAGTAGCGGTGGTAAGTCACGTCGGCCTCGACGCCGTGCCCCAACGCGATGCCCGCGACCGCATCGCGCAGAGCGGCCTCGATGCGGTCCTGCGCCTGCGCATCGAAGCTGCGCACCGTGCCGGTGACGGTGGCCTCGGCGGGCAGCACGTTGTGGCTGCTGCCGCCGTTCACGCGCGTGACGGACAGCACCGCCGATTCGGCCGGGTCGATACGCCGCGAGACGATGGTGTTGAGTTGAACGACCAGCTGACTCGCCGCGAGCAGCACATCGGGCGTGCGATGCGGCTGCGCGGCATGGCCGCCGCGGCCACGCAGCACGATGTCGAAGCGGTCGGCCGCCGCCATGATCGGGCCTGGCCGCGTCTGCGCCTCGCCCAGCGGCAGATCGGGCCAGTTGTGCAGCGCGTAGACGGCGTCGCAGGGAAAGCGCTCGAACAGCCCCTGCTCGACCATCACGCGCGCGCCGCCGCGGCCCTCTTCGGCAGGCTGGAAGATGAAGTGCACCGTGCCATCGAAGCGCCGCGTGCGGGCGAGCTGCTGGGCTGCGCCGAGCAGCATTGCGGTGTGGCCGTCGTGGCCGCAGCCGTGGTGCACGCCGGCATGGCGGCTGGCATGCGCCAGGCGTGACTGCTCGGCGATCGGCAGCGCGTCCATGTCCGCACGCAGGCCGACGGCACGGCCGCTGCTGCCATGGCGCAAGGTGCCGATCACGCCGGTGCCGGCGATCCCCTCCGTGACGTCGAGGCCCAGAAGGCGCAAGGCGGCCGCCACGACGCCCGCGGTGCGCCGCTCCTCGAAGGCCAGTTCGGGGTGCGCATGCAGGTCCCGCCGCAGGGCCACCAGGGGGGGCAGGAGGTCGTCGATCGGCTCGTCGTGCTGCAGCGCCATGGGAGAACGGTGGTTGGAATTGATGATGCAGGTTAGGCGCTGTCGCGCAGCGCTTGGTGCCGTTTTGGAGCCGCAAATCGACAGCCTCGTGCGCCAGCGGGGCACAGACCGGCAGATGCCGCGGTCGATCGCGGCCGAGAATTTGTGTCCCGCCACGACACATGAGGCTCGCGATGAACCGTTCGTCGTCTCGTCAGGAAAGCGACTTCCTCGGCACGAGGAGCATCCCGGCCGCCGCCTACTGGGGCGTGCACACGGCGCGCGCGGTCGAGAACTTTCCGATTTCGGGCCAGCCGCTGTCGTGCATGCCGGAGCTGGTGCGCTCGCTTGCTTTTGTCAAGAAGGCGGCTGCCCAGGCCAACGCGAAACTGGGCGTGCTCGACCCGGAGCGCGCGAGCTTCATCGCCGCCGCCTGTGACGATCTCATCGCCGGGCGATTGCACGAGCAGTTCATCGTCGACGTGATCCAGGGTGGCGCCGGCACGTCGACCAACATGAACGCCAACGAAGTGATCGCCAACCGCGCACTCGAATTGATGGGGCACGCGCGCGGCAGCTACGACGCGCTGCATCCGAACGACCATGTCAACGCGTCGCAGAGCACCAACGACGTCTATCCGACCGCGCTTCGAATGTCGGCCTGGATCGGCATCGGCGAACTGCTGCGCGAGATGGCGGCGCTGCGCCAAGCCTTCGAGGCCAAGGCCGCCGAGTTCGCCGACGTGCTGAAGATCGGCCGC
>JANOEG010000389.1:0-12916 GCA_031413095.1 Burkholderiales bacterium
GGGCGGCCTGGCGCAAAAAGGCGGCGCAACCTGGAGCCACATTCAGATCGCCAACCGGCCCGACGCGATCTTCACCACCAAGGTCGACACCGCGAAGGCCGATCTGATCATCGCCTGCGACTCGATCGTCGGCGCCAGCAAGTACACGCTGTCGGCGATGCAGGCTGGCCGCACCTACGTGGCGTTGAACACGCACGCCACGCCGACCGCTGCTTTTGTGCACGACGCCGACTGGCAGTTCCCGGCCTCGCAGTGCGAAAGCGCGATCAAGCAGAGCGTCGGCGAGGCCCTCGTTGGCGCTTTCGATGCCGAGCAGGCCGCGGTGCAATTGGTCGGCGACTCGATCTACACCAACCCGCTCTTGCTCGGCTACGCGTGGCAGCAAGGGCGTGTTCCGTTGTCGCACGCCTCGCTGATGCGGGCGATGGAGTTGAACGGCGTGCAGATCGACAACAACAAGTCGGCGTTCGAATGGGGCCGCCGCTGCGCGCACGATCTGGCTTCGGTGCAGGCGCTGTACAAAGCGGCGCAGGTGATTCAGTTCGTCAAGAAACCCTCGCTCGACGAAATGCTCGCCAAGCGCGTCGACTTCCTCACCGGCTATCAGAACGCTGCCTATGCCGCCGACTACAAAGCCTTCGTTGACAAGGTGCGTGCGGCCGAGTCGAAACTCGGCACCACGACCAAGCTCAGCGAAGCCGTGGCGCGCTATCTGTTCAAGCTGATGGCCTACAAGGACGAGTACGAGGTCGCGCGTCTGCACACCGACCCCGCGTTCACGAAAAAGGTCGCCGACATGTTCGACGGCGACGTGAAGATCGTTCACCACCTCGCGCCGCCGGCGATTGCCAAGCGCAATGCCAAAGGCGAGCTGATCAAACAGCCTTTCGGTCCGTGGATGCGCACCGCCTTCACCTGGCTGGCGAAGATGAAGGGTCTGCGCGGCGGCGCGTTCGATCCGTTCGGCCGCAGCGAAGAGCGCAAGACAGAGCGTGCGCTGATCGGTGAATACCGCGCGGCGATCGACGAACTGATCTCCACTTTGAGCGCAGACAAGCTGCCGCTGGCGGTAGAGATCGCGCGCATCCCTGAAGACATCCGCGGCTACGGCCACGTCAAGGAACGTCATTTGGTGGCCGCACGCACCAAGTGGGCCAGTCTCACCGCGCGCTGGCGCGAGGGCTCGCAAGCCCGCGCCGAGTAGTCTGCCGCACGCGTGCCCCCGTGAACATGGGGGGCACGCTCGACGGGCGCGCGCGTGAAGTGCCAACTGGTTCACACGTGAAGGCACGCTGCGCCAACGTTGCTGTCGTGCTCGACCCACAAGCCAGGACTGCCCCGTGCTTCGGGGCTGTTGTCAGAGGCGGACCCCCCTCCACACTCCGCTCCCACAAACAACGGCACAGGGAGCCCGGTTCATGCGCAACACAATCAAGACACTGCTCGGCGTCACCACGATGACCATTGCCGGCATCGCCGCCGCCGCGCCGGTGTCCGGCCAAGGCGATTGGGAAACGACGCTGCAGGCGCGTGACCTCGACAGCGACGGCACGGTAGACGCGTACTTCGACACCACGCTGAACATCAGCTGGCTGGCCAACGCCAACGTTGCCGGCGCGCTCGACTTCAATGCGGCCCGAAGCTGGGCCAACGGCCTCGATGTGGCCGGCGTCACCGGCTGGCACCTGCCGACGATCAACATCAACAGCTGCGGCGCCGACGGCCTCGGCGCGTCGTTCTGGAACGGCGGCGGCGTTTGCGGCTACGGCGTGCAGACAGCCACGTCGGACATGGCGCACATGTACTCGACCACATTGGGCAACGCCAGCTACTCCGGCTTCACCGACAGCTATGGCAACGGGCCTGGCCTGTCAGCGCAGCTGCTCGAAAACACGGGTCCGTTCAGCAACCTGCAGGCCTACGGCTACTGGTTCTCGCTTGACGGCGCCGTCGATCCGTGGACCGGAGTGAACGACACCAGCGAGGCCTGGCGCTACAGCTTCTACGCCGGCCGTCAGGACAATCTGGCCAACACCGACCTGCTGTATGCCTGGGCGGTGCACGACGGCGACGTCGGCCAGATCGCGGCGCCGGTGCCCGAGCCCGAGACGTACGCACTGATGCTGGCCGGCTTGGCGTTGATCGTGCCGCTGGCACGCCGCCGCCGCCGCGCCGGGCAGGACTGAACGAAGGCGGCAGCGCGGCGCCCGTTCGCGCTGCCGCCGCTGACGACGTCGCCCCGCACCTGCGGGGCGATTGCGTTTGGCGCCCAGCCCGCACCCACGCTCCTAGCCAACCAGGTATCCGGCCAGCCCGAGCGCCCCCACGGCCACTGCCGCGCCGCAGACAAGCCGCGCCAAGGCCCACGATTGCTGATCCACTGCGTCGAGGGCGGCCTCGGGTTCGCCCGCATCTTCGTCGAGCCAAGCCGCGGTGGTCAGATCGTGGTCGCGGCGCAGCGGGTGCGACGCGGCCTCAGGCTCGTCGCTCGGCGGCAGCACGGGGCGCCGCGCCACCGTCGGCGGCAGCCATGCCTCCTGCGGCCATTGGAAGCTCGGCCGGGTTTCCTGGAAATCGAGTTCGGCGACGCCTGCGCCTTGGTGAAAAAACACAGCAGCCATGGTGGCGATTCCTCATCAACGCCCCGGAACGGGTTGTTCCGAAGTCCATGAGGTCATTGCAGCGCTGGGCGCTTCCCATTGCGACGCCGTCTCGGCGGCGGCAGCGGGGTCGCATCAGACGATCCCTAGACGATCGATCGCCGATCGTCTCAGCGGCGGCCAGCCCTACCCCGTCTGAACGATCAGGTAACGGGTGGCCGGGCCGCGGCTCACTTGCTGCACCAGCCCCAGTTGGGCGAGCGTCGACAGGTGCTTGGAGGCGGTTGCCGGGCTGACGCTGCAAAGGGCGGCATAGCCGCTCTTGGTGAGGCCCCCGTCCTGTAGCCCCTGGCGGACCACTGCCTCGACTTGCGTTGAGGCAATCGGGCAGCCGGCCTGGTTTTGCCAGCGTGCCGCGATCACGCTTTCCTGGGTCAGCGCCTGCTCGAACGTGGTCTTGAGCTGGCGCAGCTCGGCGGCATAGCGCTCGCCGTGGCCTTGCTTGTGCATCAGCGCCACCGAAGCCTCGCGTTCTTTGACGGCGATGCGCGTGTAGGCCTGGGCGATGCGCAGGTGGGCGCGAATGTGCTCGTCGGCGTTGCCGGTCGGCACGCCCAGGCGCAAGCGCTGGGTCTGGATCTCGCTCATCTCGTCGAAGTGCGCCGCCAGCTCGCCCGGCAGCATGCGCTCGTAGATCAGCTGGTCCTGCTCGCCGAGCATGGTGCGCTTCAAGTTGCTGGTCGCTTCGCCTGCCGCCTTGTCGCCGCCCAGCGCCCAGATCGCCTTGGCCAGGCCGACATGGGTGTCGCCATGTTGTTCGTCCTGCGCCAGGCCGTGCAGTTGGAAGCGCTTGTAGAACAGCTCGGCCAAGTTGAAGTGCGCACGGCCCATCAGCGTCTTCAACGAGGCCTGCGTTGCGATCAACAGCGCCTGCTGGTAGTGTTGCAGGGCCTCGTCGAATACTGCCTCCCAGAAGTACGCGACGCCCAGATTGAGGTGCGTGGCCGACAGGCACTGCGGCTCGACGACGCCGCCACCGTCAGCGAACGAAAACACCCGGCGTGCGTACTCCAATGCTTTTTGGACGTCTTTGGCCTTGCCATACAGCGCAACGAGAGAGGCCTGGACGCGCAGCATCTGTTGGCGGTTGCCCGATCGTTCATACAGCAAAAGGGCTCGCAGGAGGGCCTCTATCGCGGCCGAGGTGTCTCGCTCACGCTGGCGCTGCTCGCCCCAAGCGCTCTCGATCATTGCCTGAATGTCCAGCGGCGCGTCGCACGACGCGCGAACTTCGTTGACGCGTTCGAGCAAGGCCTTGCATCGCGGGTCGCTGCGCCGCAAATACAAGTAGGCCAGTCTCACCAGCGACGTGAGCAGGCCTACGCGGGCGCGGTGGGTTCTCTGCGCGTCGCCGGCCTCGTCATACGCCACCGGTTCGTACTGTTCGATGCTGACGCTGTAGTCAGCGATCGCGCGATCGACATCGCGCGACTCCACATGACGCCCCTGTGCGCCGTAAACATCGCCCAGCAGCACTGCATCGGCGCTGCGCGAAGCAATGTGCAGCGCTTCGTCCAGATGTTTCTGCTCCTGCTCCGTCTGACCACGCACGCGAGCCAACGCGACATGGGCCAAGCTCAAGCGCACCAGCGCGGCGTCGGATTCGCCAACAGGCTCAAAGTGCTTCAACAAGCCATCGGCCAACGCGCTCGCCGCCAGCTCGTTGCAGCCGCGTTCGATCAGTCCGCTCATCGCCTCGGCACTGCCGGTACGGGCGGCGTACCACAGCGCCGCCTCGTAGGCGCGGCCTTCGAACGCGGCAGCCATCGCAGCCTGAAGCAGCGCGCGCTGCGCCGACGCTTCCTTGGCCGACTCGCGGCGGAACACGGCTTGCTGGAAGCGCTCGCACAACGCAGGCAACGCAGTGTCGTCCGGCAACTGCAGTGCGATGGCAATCAGCTGTTCGCGGCCGCGCTCGACGTAGCGATAGAAGCTGCTCGGCGCCACGTCCCACAGACCGCACAGATGCTCGAACGCCGGTTCGCCTTCGCGGGCGCGGTAGCGCTCGGGGAACGCGGGCACGGCGGCAAAGCCGTTGTGCGCCATTACCGCGAGCAATCCGCGCCACGCCGCCGAACCCAGCCAGGCATGGCGCGGGATCGGCTGCGCTGCATCGAGACCGTCCGGCCGGATCTGGCCCATCAGCCAACCGACGACGGTGCCCACCGCCCAGGCCAGTTCGGTGGCCTCCCGCGAGCGCAAGAACCACAGCGACGGAGCCGCGAAGCGCCGGAGCAGCCCGCGCACCAGACGCGGGTGCTGCCGACACAAGGCGGCCAAAGTGCCGACGCGGTGCGCTGTCAGCGCAGCATCCAGCGCAGCGTCCAGCAGCGCGCCCGGCAGCCCAGAGGCACGACGGGCACGCAAGTTACTTCTTGCAATTCTCGTCATCGTTCGGCCATCGTCTCGGTCTACACACCAGGGGTCACAAGGTTGGGATGTCCGCACAAGGGTTGCGGGGGCACAGTCGCTCGTCCGCGATTGTCAACAAGGAGCCGAACATGACGACTGAAGCACGCCCCCTGCTCACTTCCGAGGGCTGCGAGCCGCGCCCGATCACCCTGGTGGTCTTCGCGCCTTTTGGCGGCGACGATACCCTGAGCCGCTACCCCGACGATCTGACCGACACCGTCGAACAACACCCGCTGGTACTCGCGCTGGCCGAAGTGGCCGCTGCGGGCGTCAACGTCTGCGCGCTGGTCGATCGCGCCGACGACGACTCGTGGCGCATCGACATTCCCGCCGGCGGACAACCTTGTGTCACGTCGATGTGGAAACAGCGCATGTCATCCCCGCGCTCGCTGGCGGGCCTGCTCGCACATGCGATGCAGCAACACAAGGGCAGTGCGATCGTGCTCTCGATGGAGGGACATGGCGCCGGCTACCTGCCGGAGATCGATACCGCCAAGCTGGCGCAGACCCAACTGCCCAAGGTCAACGGCGAGCGTGTGTACTGGGTGCAGCGCCCCGACGACGAGGGCGGCGCAGCGATCTGGGACCGCAAGGGCGACAGCCCGCCGCTGCCGATGGACGAGACCCTGTTGCCCGACGGCCGTGTGCCTGGAGCAGACTTCCCGATGTCGACTTGGGGTTTGGGTTGGGCGCTGAGCGAAGCACGGCGGCGCGCCGGCGGCGAGAAGGCCGACAAGGTCGCGGTCGTGCATTTCAACAACTGCTTCAACTTCTCCACCGAGTTGCTGCACACGATCGCACCGCATGCCGAGTACGCCACCGGCTACAGCAACTACAACTTCTTCACCGCCGGCCGCTCCTACCCAGACGTCTTCCGCAGCGCGCAGGCCCAACGCGCGCTCAGCACCGAAGCGCTGGCCCGCGCGCTGTGCGAAGGCAATCGTGCCGCGCTGGCGGCGCTGGTGCGGCCTCACCCCACGGTCGGCGGCATGGTGCAGCTGCAGCGCTTGCCGGCGATCGCCGACGCCGTGGACAAGCTGGCCAAGGCGCTGATCGCCGCGCTGCCGGCACAGCGCCCCGAGATCGCCAAGGCGATCCGCAAGGCGCAACAGTTCGATGCCGATGCCAGCTTCGCGCTCGAGGTGCCCGACAGCCTGACCGACCTGGCCAGCCTCGCGTTCAGGCTGCACGAGGCGCCGCTTTCCAACACGGTGAAAGCCGCGGCGCAGACGCTCGGCCAGACGCTGGGCAAGATCAAGGTTTATGGCGAGAAAGACAAGCCCTGGGTCGACCCGACTGTGCTGTGGGATTTCAGCAGCAACGAACTGGCGATGAACATTTACCTGCCCGACCCGGACCTGAGCGGCACGCTCGATTGGCGCGCCCCGTACTACTTCAACAAGCAGCCCGACGCGTTGCCGGCGCAGCCCGAGGTTGTGGATTTCTTGCGCAACACCTCCTGGGTGGACTTCATCCTCGCTTACCTCAAGGGCGTGCGCTTCGCCGGACTGCGCTCGCCGGTGATCCCGACTTTCCCGCTGGCCGACAAGCCAGGCGACTACTGCAAGCCCTGCTGACCGCGAACAGGGCGACCCGCTGCGGCCATCCATGCGCAGCGGGTGTCCGGCCCTGCCAGCGCGCCTTAGCATCTCCTTCTCGTCCCTGTTGACGCGGAGTGTTCCCCGATGCGCCTGCGCTGGGCGTTGATCCTGATTGCCGTGCTGCCACTGATGCTGGCAAGCGCCGCCGTGGCCTGGATGGTCAAGCAGCGCTCGCAGGTGCTGGCCGAGCTGCAATTGAAGGCGGTCGAGCCGGTGCTGCTGGCGGCGCGCAAGGCCGAATTGCAGAGCTACGTAAACCTGGCGCGCAGCTCCGTGCAGCACCTGGTGCGCGACGGCATGCCCGATGCCCGGTCTCAAGAGCAGGCGCTGGCGATCCTGAAGCGCCTGGAGTTCGGCCACGACGGCTACTTCTTCGTCTTCGATTTCGACGGCAACACGCTGCTCTACCCGCGCCAGCCGCAACTGCAGGGCCGCAACCTGCGCGACCTTCAGGACCGTGACGGCGGCTACCCGATCAGGAAACTGCTGGACCAGGCGCGCGCCGGCGGCGGCTATGTGCAGTACGAGTGGGGCCGGCCGAGCACGGGCGCGCTCGAAGACAAGCTCGGCTACGTCGAGCCGATCGCCGGCTGGCAATGGGTGCTCGGCACGGGCACCTATGTCGATGAGCCCGAACGCGCGCGGCGGCGCATCGCCGAAGCGAGCAGCGATGCCGTGGTCGATACGCTCGGCCGCATCGGCGCGATCACGATGCTGTCCACCGTCGCCGTCGTGGCGCTGGCGCTGTTCATCAACGTCAACGAACAACGCAAGGCCGACACCAAGCTGCGCGCGATGGCGCGCCAGATCGTGACCACGCAGGAAGCCGAGCGCGCGCGCGTGGCCCGCGAGCTTCACGACGGCGTGAGCCAGTGGCTGGTTTCGGTGAAGTACCAGTTTGAATCGGCGCAAGACCGGGCGCGCCGCAGTGGCGCCGAACCCGAACTCGTGCGCATGCTCGACGGCGGCGTGCAGCGCCTGCGCGAGGTGCTCGGCGAGGTGCGCCGCATCTCACACGACCTGCGCCCGGCGCTGCTCGATGACCTGGGCCTGGCGCGCGCGCTCGAACACCTGGCCCGTGAGTGGGGGCAGCGCAGCGGCATCGCCATCGAAACCGCGTGCGAGGACCCCGGCCCCGTGCCTGAAGCCGTGGCCACGGCGCTGTTTCGCGTCGCGCAAGAAGCACTGGGCAATGTGGAGCGGCATGCGCAGGCCGAGCGTGTCACGCTGACGCTGCAACGCGGCGATGGCCGCCTGCGCTTCAGCATCGCCGACAACGGCCGAGGCTTCGACGCCGACGCGCTGCTGCGCTCGCCGCGCGCCGGTCTGGGCATGACGCACATGCGTGAGCGCATCGAGTCGCTCGGCGGCAGATTTGAATTGAGCAGCAGCGCAGCGGGCACGCTGCTGGCCGCGGTCTTCCCCGACACTGCGCTGACATGACGCCTGCCCCCATCCGCCTGATGCTCGTCGATGACCACCCGCTGGTGCGCGACGGCCTGCGCGCGCGGCTCGAAGCCGTGCCGGGCTTGCAGGTGGTGGCCGAGGCCGATAGCGCTGATAGCGCCGTCGCGTTGGCGCAAAGCGCCGCGCCCGACCTGGTGCTGATGGACATCGGCCTGCGCGGCGCCAACGGCATTGAGGCCACGCGCCGGCTGCTCGCCGTGGCGCCAACGCTGCGCGTGGTTGTGCTGTCGATGCATGACAACACCGAATACGTGCGCGAAGCCTTGCGCGCCGGGGCAGTTGGCTATGTGCCGAAGGACAGCCCGGCCGAAGAGATCGTCGATGCCATCCACGCCGTGATGGCCGGGGGCCAGTACCTCTCGGCCAGCATCGCCGCGTCCTTGCAGCGCGCCGGCGGCGGCGACAGCACGCTGACGCCGCGCGAGCGCGAGGTGCTGGCGCTGATTGCCGAAAGCTTGTCGAGCAAGGACATCGGCGAGCGCCTGGTCATGGGCGTGCGCACAGTCGAAACACACCGCACCAACCTGCGCCGCAAACTCAACCTGGCCAGCGCCGCCGCACTGGTGCGCTATGCGGTGGAGCGGCACCGGCGCTCGCCCTGACCGCGGCCGGCAGCGCCTACGTGTGCACACGCAGGCGCAAACACCGATGCCGCGGCGGCTGGTCACTGTCACATTCAAGAGCTGCGCACGTTTGCGCAGCCCACAAGACCATCTGCAGGAGACCCCATGAGCCTCGACGACACCACCCCCCGCCGCCGCAAGTTCCTCAAGGCGGCCTCTGCCGGCGCAGTGGCCACCACCGCCCTGGCCGCCCCCGCGGTCAGCCGCGCACAGACCGTGGCCTTCCGCTTCCAGAGCACCTGGCCGGCGAAGGACATCTTCCACGAGTACGCCACCGACTTCGCCAAGAAGGTCAACGACATGGCCGGCGCGCGCCTGAAGATCGAAGTCCTGCCTTCGGGCTCGGTGGTGCCGGCGTTCCAGCTGCTCGACGCCGTCAACAAGGGCACGCTCGACGGCGGCCACGGCGTCGTCGCCTACCACTACGGCAAGAACAACGCGCTGGCGCTGTGGGGTTCCGGCCCGGCCTACGGCATGGACCCGAACATGGTTCTGGCCTGGCACAACTACGGCGGCGGCAAGGCGCTGCTCGAAGAAATCTACAAGTCGCTGTCGATCGACGTCGTGTCGTTCCTCTACGGCCCGATGCCGACGCAGCCGCTGGGCTGGTTCAAGAAGCCGGTCACCAAGCCGGAAGACCTGAAGGGCCTGAAGTTCCGCACCGTCGGCCTGGCCGTCGATGTCTTCAAGGAACTCGGCGCGGCCGTCAACCCGCTGCCCGGCGGCGAGATCGTGCCGGCGCTGGACCGCGGCCTGATCGATGCGGCCGAGTTCAACAACGCATCGTCCGACCGCCTGCTCGGCTTCCCCGATGTGGTCAAGAACTGCATGCTGCAGAGCTTCCACCAGAGCGGCGAGCAGTTCGAGATCCTGTTCAACAAGCCGAAGTACGACGCTCTTCCGGCCGAGCTGAAGTCGGTGATCGACTACGCGGTGCAGGCCGCCAGCGCCGACATGAGCTGGAAGGCGATCCAGCGCAACTCGCAGGACTACATCGAGCTGAAGAAGGCCAAGATCAACTTCTACAAGACGCCCGACAGCGTGCTGCGCGCGCAGTTGGCGGCGTGGGACAAGGTCACCACCGCCAAGGCCGGCGAGAACCCGCTGTTCAAGAAGATTCTCGATTCGCAAAAGGCCTTTGCCGAGCGCGCCGGCCAGTGGCAGAACGACTACACGGTCGACTTCAAGATGGCCTGGAACCACTACTTCCGCAAGCCCGCTGCGAAGAAGGCTTGAGGGCCTGAGGTGAGATGACGGGGCCACCGGCCACCGCCGGTGGCCCCGTTTGTTTTCTCGGCGTCGGGAGATGAATCGATGAAGAACCTGCTGCTCGCAGTGGACCGTGCGTCCACCTGGCTCGGTCAAGCCTTTGCGTGGCTGATCGTGGTGCTCACCTGCATGATCTCGTGGGAAGTGTTCTCGCGCTATGTGCTGAACAGCCCGCACGACTGGGCGCTCGATGCTCAGATCATGTTCTACGGCACGCTGTTCATGATGGCCGGCGCCTACACGCTGTCGAAGAACGGCCATGTGCGCGGCGACGTGCTCTACGGCTTCTTCGTGCCGCGCACGCAGGCCACGCTCGACCTGATCCTGTATTTCCTGTTCTTCCTGCCGGGCATCGTCGCGCTCACCTGGGCCGGCTGGACCTTTGCCAACGAGTCGCTGCACATCCGCGAAAGCACCTTCTCGGCGACGCCACTGCCGCTTTACCCGTTCAAGTTCATGATCCCGCTGGCCGGCGGCATGCTGCTGCTGCAAGGCATCGTCGAGATCGTGCGCTGCATCCAGTGCATCCGCGACGGCGAGTGGCCGTCACGCGAGCAGGACGTCGAAGAAGTCGATGTCGACAAGCTGAAAGAGATGGTCCACGTCAAGGACGAAGACATCGCTGCGCTCGACGCGCTGGTGGTCAAGGCGGAGCACACGAAATGAAAATCCGCAAAGAACTCTGGTTCGGCTTCATCCTGATGGCGCTGATCGTCGCCGGCACCGGTGTCATGCTGCTCACGGCCAGCAAGCTCGAAACCGGCCACCTCGGCCTGATGATGCTGGCCCTCGTCGTCGTGGCCATCATGCTCGGCTTCCCGACGGCGTTCACGCTCATGGGCATGGGCATGATCTTCACCTGGCTGGCCTATGAGCGCGACGGCGGCAAGACGCTGACGCTGATGGTGCAGAGCGCCTTCAAGGTGATGGGCAACGACGTGCTCATCTCGATCCCGCTGTTCGTCTTCATGGGCTACCTGGTCGAGCGCGCCAACCTGATCGACAAGCTGTTCAAGAGCCTGCACCTGGCGCTGGCGCGCGTGCCGGGCTCGCTGGCCGTGGCCACGCTGTTCACCTGCGCAGTCTTTGCCACGGCGACCGGCATCGTCGGCGCCGTCGTCACGCTGATGGGCCTGCTGGCGTTTCCGCAGATGCTGCGCGGCGGCTATGACGTGCGCGTTTCGGCCGGCGCCATCACGGCCGGCGGCTGCCTGGGCATCCTGATTCCGCCCTCGGTGATGTTGATCGTCTACGGCGCCACGGCCGGCGTGTCGGTGGTGCAGCTCTATGCCGGCGCGTTTTTTCCCGGCTTGATGCTGGCCGGCCTATACATCCTCTACGTGATCATCCTGGCCAAGATCAAGCCGCACCTGATGCCGCCGCTGTCGGCCGAAGGGCGCTTCGTGCCACTGCCGCCGGAGACGCAGAAGGTCTCGCAAGGCGTGTCGAACACGGCCGTGCCGGCGCTGCTGCGCGCGCTCGGCCGGCGCGATCTCGGTGTGCCGAGCGGCCACCTGTGGCGCCAGCTCGGCGTGGCCGCCCTGCCGCTGGTGATGGTCGGCCTGGTGGCAGCCTACAGCTGGCACCTCAACACGCAGCCAGCCGAAGTGCAGCTTGCCGCACCCGCAACGCTCGACGCCGCGCAAGCTGAACCTGCACCAGCCGGTGGCCTGCAAGAGCCGCCCAGCGAAGAGGGCGGCCTCAAGGAGCCGGCAGCGGGCGACGGCGATCTCAAGGAACCGCCGAGTGAAGACAGCGGCGTGAAGGAGCCCCCATCAACGGCCAGCAGCGACGGCGGCGCGTCGGCAGCGGCAGCGCCCGCAGCCAGCGTGCAAGAGCCGCCGGCAGCCGCGGCCAGCGCCGAGCCCACTGCACCGGCCGAGCGCAAGCCGGCAACGCTCGGCTGGTGGATCGGCGTGGGAGTTGGCGCGCTTGCGCTGCTGGGCTTCTACGCCCTGCTCAGCTTCCAGCGCCTGGAAATCTTCAAGATGCTCTTGCAGAGCTTCTTCCCGCTGGTGGTGCTGATCCTGGCCGTGCTCGGTTCGATCGTTTTCGGCCTGACAACACCCACCGAAGCCGCCGCAGTCGGCGCGTTCGGCGGCTTCCTGCTCGCCGCGATCTACGCGACGATCGCCAAGCGCCCCGACAAGGCGAAGGTGTTCATGGTCTGGCTGTTGCTGTGGGCACCGGCGCTGGCCTCGATCGCGTGGTTCATGCTGCACAAGAACGGCGCCGTGGCACAGCCGGTGTCGCCCGCGTTTGGCACTTTGGCCGCGTTGGGCGTGGCCGCCTGGGCCCTGCTCGCCTACAAGCAGGCGGGATTGCAACGCGAGGTGCGGGAATCGGTGTTCCTCACCGCCAAGACCAGCGCCATGGTGTGCTGGCTGTTTGTCGGCAGCGCGATCTTCTCGGCGGCGTTTGCGCTGCTCGGTGGGCAGGAACTGGTGGAGCGCTGGGTGCTGTCGATGAACCTGTCGAAGACCGAGTTCCTGATCCTGAGCCAGGTCATCATCTTCATCCTCGGCTGGCCGCTCGAGTGGACCGAAATCATCGTCATCTTCATGCCGATCTTCATCCCGCTGCTCGACAACTTCGGCGTCGATCCGCTGTTCTTCGGCCTGCTCGTGGCGCTGAATCTGCAGACCGCTTTCCTCAGCCCGCCAGTGGCGATGGCGGCGTTCTATTTGAAGGGCGTGAGCCCGCCGCACGTAACGCTGAACCAGATCTTCGCCGGCATGCTGCCCTTCATGGGCATTCAGGTGATCGCCATCATCCTGCTCTACCAGTTCCCGGGCATCGGCTTGTGGCTGCCGCAGGTGCTCTACAAGTGATGCCGCACGCGCTCGAAGACGTCTCCGTCTTCGAGTGAAGAGGCAATCTATTC
>JANOEG010000390.1:0-4295 GCA_031413095.1 Burkholderiales bacterium
GTGTCCTTGACGGAAAAAATCTGATCGCTGACGCCGTGATAGACCAGCATCTTGGCGCCACGCGCACGCACGTCGCTCAAGTGCGTGGCCTGCGGCGGCGTCATGAACTGCATCGCCGATTCGGTGTAGGTCGCATCGGTAGCGAACAGTTGCGCCAGCGTCGCGTCGATGTCGAGATCGAGCGAAAACGTCGGCGGTACGGTCGACACCGGCGGCACCTTGAAGATCTGGCCCACGGCACCGGAGTCGAGGGCCAACGGCGCGGTGAACTCCCAGAATGCGATGCCGCCAGCGCCGAAGCCGCTGTCGTAGTGGAAGCCGGTGTAGAAGCGCTCGCCGTTGCTCGTGGTGGCGCCACGGTAGATCGGTTCGATGGCGATTTTTTGCGCCTGCGACAAACACGTGCCGTCGCGCGCGCCGCTGCACGTGGGCACATCGCGCATGAAGTTGAACGCGCGCTGGCAAGCACGCGTGTCCTGCACCATGCCGTCGGTTGCGCCGTCGAGCGCGTCGCAGCGCGCGAGAACGGCGTTGGACACCGTCGCGCGCTCGGCGGTGGTGTAGGCGCTGCCCAAGCCGGGCGGTGTGGCTGGGTCGGCGCCCGGGGCCACCACCGTCGCGTAGCGCTGCCCGCCGAAGATGTTGGCGAGTGCGGCCAGCGGCAAGTTGTAGCCGGGGGCGCCGGCGAGATAGCCGTCGTACTCGTCGCCATAACGCGCCGCCGTCACCAAGGTGTGGCGTCCGCCATTGGAGCAACCGCCGAAGTAGGAACGGTCCGGCCCCTTGCCGTAGGCCGTGGCGATGGCCTGCTTGGCCATCGGTGTCAACTTGCCCACGGCCTGGTAGCCGTAGTCCAGCCGCGCCTGCGGGTCGAGGCCGAAAGCCGGCCCACCCACCGTGGCGTTGTCGTGGCCGGCGTTGCTCGACAGCACCGCAAAGCCCTGCATCAATGCGCCGGTGGTCGGCCCGCCACCGAAGGTCCCGGCCGCGGTGTTCACGGCACCGTCGATGCCGCCGTTGCCCTGGTGCCAGAAGCGGCCGTTCCAGGCCAGCGGCAGGCGCATCTCGAAGCTGATCGCGTAGGCCTTGCCATCGACCGGGCTGACCCGGTCGAACATGCGGCCGGTGACACGGCAATGCGCTGGCACCGGCGCGCCAGCCAGCATGAGCGTGCCGGCCGCAACGCTCGTCGTCGCGGTGATCACGGTGTTGGCGAGCGCGCCGAGCTCGCCTGCAAGCGCTTCACAGGTGCCCAGCAACGCGCCGGGTTTCGCCGCAGCCAATTGCGGCAGGCGGCTGCCGTGGCGGCCGTCGTGCGCGAGCGCACTGCTGGCACCGAGCGCCACCGTCATCGCGGCCGCTGCGACGAGCGGCATCACCTTCGTATCCATGACATCTCCTGTGGGTTGTCGGCCGCAAGGCACCGAATGGATAGTTAGGATACTTAACTGGTTGCGTCTGCGGATTGCGGGTTTTCCAGCGCGTCGGCGAACTTACAAACCCGCGCTCAGCACGCGCTGACAGAATCCGGCCATGCCCCGCCGCCGCGCTGAACCCGCCGAAGACGACCGCACGCCGCTGGCGCGCCTGGCCGAGGCCGGCCTGCGCGGCGTCATCGGATACCAGTTGGCGCAAGCCTCGATCGTGACGACGCAGGTCTTCGACGGCGCGGTCGGCGCGAAGAGCCAGTTGCGGCCGGTGGAGTACACGATGCTGTCGCTGATTCACGCCAACCCGGATGTGACGGCGCGCCAGCTGGCACGCGGCCTGGCGGTGACGCCGCCCAACATCACGGTGTGGATCGAGCGCTTGCAGTCGCGTGGCCTGGTGCTGCGCAGCCGCAGCGAGACTGACGCGCGCCTACAGCACATCCGCGTCTCAGCTGAAGGCGCCAAGCTGGCGCGCGAGGCCACAAAACGCTTGCTCGAAGGTGAGGCGCAGGCGCTGGCGTCTCTCAGCGGCGCCGAGCGCGCGATGCTGGTGGAGTTGTTGCACAAGGTGGCGCTGGCACGCAAGCGCAAGGGATCGAACTGAAGACAAGGAGTGCCGCGATGAAACTCGCCACCTGGAACGTCAACTCACTCGCGGTGCGCTTGCCGCAGGTCTTGGACTGGCTCACTGCACAACAGCCCGACGTGCTGGTGCTGCAGGAAACCAAGCTCACCGACGACAAGTTCCCGCACGCTGAGATCGAGGCCGCGGGCTATCGCTCGCACTGGTTCGGCCAGAAGACCTACAACGGCGTCGCGCTGCTGTCGAAGAACGAGGCTACTGACGTCGTGCGCAACATTCCAGGCTTCACCGACGACCTCGCGCGCGTCATCACCGCCACCGTCGATGGCGTGCGCATCGTCGGCGGCTACTTCCCCAACGGCCAGGCACCGGGCAGCGAGAAGTTCGAATACAAGATGCAATGGCTGCGCGGCTTGCGCGACTGGCTGCGTGAAGAGATCAGCGCGCATCCGAAGTTGGTGCTGATGGGCGACTTCAACATCGCGCCCGACGACCGCGACGTCTATGACCCTGTCGCCTGGGCCGGGCAGATCCATTGCACGCCCGAGGAGCGCGGCCACTTCCAGCACCTCTGCGGCCTGGGCCTCGTCGATGCGTTCCGCCTCTTCGAGCAGCCGCCGAAGTCATGGTCGTGGTGGGACTACCGCAACCTCGCCTTCCGCAAGAACCAGGGCCTGCGCATCGACATCATCCTCGTCAGCGAGGCGCTGAAAGCAGCGGTGCGTGAGTGCGCGATCGACAAGCTGCCACGCAAGAACGAGCGGCCGAGCGATCACGCGCCGGTGTGGGTGACGCTGGACCCAATCTGAAAAGCCGGTTCCGATCGGCCAACAAACTCAATCGTCGAGGCCCAGTTCCTGGATCTTGCGGGTGATCGTGTTGCGGCCGATGCCCAGGCGCTGAGCCGCTTCGATGCGACGGCCGCGAGTGGTCGACAGCGCGGTGACGATCAATTGCGCTTCGAAGCGGCGCGTCAGCGTGTCCCACACTTCGGGTGCTCCGGCGTCGAGCAGCGCGCGCGCTTCGCGCTCCAGATCGGCCAGCCAGCCGCCGCCGGCTTGCGCAGCCGGCGCCGCGGCCGGCGCAACCGGTTCACCAGTGCTACGCGGTGCGGCGGTCGCTTCGACAGCAACCGGCGCGTCGGTGCTCGTCAACTCCGGCGGCAGGTCTTTGACCTCGATCACCTGCGTTGGCGCCATCACCGTCAGCCAGTGGCACAGGTTCTCCAACTGGCGCACGTTGCCGGGGAAGTCGAAGGCGCTGATCCGGGCCTGCGCGCTCTCGGACAAGCGCTTCGCTTCGACACCGAGTTCCTTGGCGCTTTTCTGCAGAAACTGTCGCGTCAGCAGCGCGATGTCGTCGCGCCGCTCGCGCAATGGCGGCAAGCGCAGCCGGATGACATTCAAGCGATGGAACAGGTCTTCGCGAAAGACGCCGTCGCGCACGCGCTGCTCCAAGTTCTGGTGCGTGGCCGCGATCACGCGCACGTTGGCCTTCAACGGCTGATGCCCGCCGACGCGGTAGAACTGACCATCGGACACGACGCGCAGCAGCCGCGTCTGCAAGTCGAACGGCATGTCACCGATCTCGTCGAGGAACAGCGTGCCACCCTCGCCTTGTTCGAAGCGGCCGCGGCGCATCGTCTGCGCGCCGGTGAACGCGCCGCGCTCGTGGCCGAAGAGCTCGCTCTCCAACAAGTCCTTCGGAATCGCCGCGGTGTTGATGGCGACGAAGGGCCCATTGGCGCGCGGGCTGTGTTTGTGCAGCGCTTGCGCGACCAGCTCCTTGCCGCTGCCGCTCTCGCCGGTAACGAGCACCGTGACCTGGCTTTGCGAGAGGCGGCCGATCGCGCGAAACAGGTCCTGCATCGCAGGCGCCTGGCCGAGGATCTCCGGCGTCTCGGCCAGACGATCGCTGGCCACGGCTTCGCGCAGGCTCTCTTCCACCGCGCGGCGGATCAGCTCCACCGCCTTCGGCACATCGAACGGTTTGGCCAGGTACTCAAACGCGCCGCCCTGAAAGGCCGAGACAGCGCTGTCGAGATCGGAGTAAGCCGTCATCACGATCACAGGCAGGCCGGGATGCTGCGCCTTGATCTTGGCCAGCAGGTCCAGGCCCGAGCCGCCGGGCATGCGGATGTCGCTGACCAGCACCTGCGGTTCAGCATCGGCCAAGGCCCCGAGCACGTCGCGCGCGTTCGAGAAGCTGCGCACCGCGAACTGCTCGCGCGCCAGAGCGCGTTCGAGCACGAAGCGGATGGATTGATCGTCGTCGACGATCCA
>JANOEG010000391.1:0-3959 GCA_031413095.1 Burkholderiales bacterium
GACTGCGTGGCCGAGGTGCGCGAGGCGGTGGACTTCCTGCGCTACTACGCCAACCAGGCGGAGCAGCACGCGCCGCAAGGCCGCGGCGTCGTCGTCTGCATCAGCCCGTGGAACTTTCCGCTGGCGATCTTCGGCGGCCAGCTCGCCGCGGCGCTCGCGGCGGGCAACAGCGTCGCCGCGAAACCGGCCGAGCAAACACCGTTCGTCGCGCTGCAGCTGGTCGAGCTGTTGCACGAGTCCGGTGTGCCGCGCGACGCGCTGGCGTTCCTGCACGGCCCTGGCGATACCGTCGGCGCTGCGCTCGTCGCCGATGCGCGCACGGCCGGTGTGGCCTTTACCGGCAGCACGCCGGTGGCGCAGATCATCAACAAGACGCTGGCCCGCAGCGGCGACCCGCTGCGCCCGCTGATCGCCGAGACCGGCGGCCTGAACGCGATGATCGTCGACAGCACCGCGTTGCCCGAGCAGGTCGTCGATGCCGTCGTGCAGAGCGCCTTCCGCTCCGCCGGCCAGCGCTGCTCGGCATTGCGCCTACTGTGCGTGCAGGACAGCATCGCCGATGGTGTGATCGAGATGATTGCCGGCGCGATGGCCGAGCTTCGTCTCGGCGACGCAGCCGAACTCGCCACCGATGTCGGCCCGCTGATCGACGCCGAAGCGCACGCCGGCATCGCGCGCCATGTCGAGCGCCTTTTGCGCAGCGCCAAGCTCGTCGCCGCCAGTCCGCGCGGTGCGGCCGGCCCGACGCACCAGGTGCCGATCGCCTTCGAGATCGCACGCATCGAAGACATGAAAGACGAAGTCTTCGGCCCGGTGCTGCACATCGTGCGCTGGTCGGGCGATGTCGATGCGCTGGTGGATCGCATCAACGCCCTCGGCTACGGCCTGACGCTGGGCGTGCAGACGCGCATCGACAGCCGCGCCGAGCGCATCGCCGACCGGGTGCGCGTCGGCAACGTCTATGTCAACCGCAACATCATCGGCGCCGTCGTCGGTGTGCAACCCTTCGGCGGCGAAGGTTTGTCCGGCACCGGCCCCAAAGCGGGCGGACCGCACTACTTGACGCGCTTCGCGGCGACGGCCTTGCCGACGGCTGCGCCGCTGACGCTGGCCGATGCACCACCTGCGTCACTCGACGCGGCCATCGCACGCGCCAACGCCAGCGCCTGGAACACGGCCACGCTCGACGAGCGTTGCGCCTGGCTCGACGCGGTGCGTGCGTCCGCGCTCGCCGTGCAAGCGCGCCGCCAACTGGCCACTCAGATCCTGCCCGGCCCGACCGGCGAGCGCAATGAGCTGCGCCTGCACGGCCGCGGCGTCATTGCCAGCATCGCCACGTCCGCCGATGCGGCCACACAGACGCAATGGCAAGCCGCGCTGGCGGCCGGCAACACGCTGCTCGTCGCGTTGCCGCCGGCTGCTCGCGAACAGGCCGAGGGCGTGTTCATCTACTGGCAGCGCGCGGGGGCGCTGCCCGAAGGCGCCGTGCAGGTGATCGACGCGCCGTTCGATGCCGCCGTGGCGGCCATCGCGGCCGACGACCGCGTGCAGGGTGTGATCGCAGAGGCGGGGTTTGCCGCCGCGTTGCGCCAGCGCCTGGCCGCACGCCGCGGCGCCATCGTGCCCTTGTTCGTAGGCGACCTGAGCGCCGCGCTGTGGCGGCTCACGGCCGAGCAAACCTTGACCGTCAACACGGCGGCTGCGGGCGGCAATGCGGCGCTGCTCGCCGGTGTCACCGCATAGCTGACGGCCCCTCACTCGCTTCGCGAGCGCTCCCCCAAGGGGAGGCGCGGGCCGGACGCTTGGGAGCGGCCCGGCGCTGGCCCGCGCGGACCGCTGATCGAGCGTCAGGAGCCTTTTTTCTTCTTCGCCCAGTCTGGCGTTTCATCTGGCGGCAGCACGCCGACGCTTCTGAGCACCGGCTTGACAACGTCCTTCAGGCCCTGCGGCATGCTGTTCTTGAAGAAGCGGAACGCGGCGCTGTGCTGAACGTGGATCGAGTTCAGCGGCACCGGGTTGTGTTCGGGGCGGTGCACGTCTTGCAGCGCATCGGTCGGCGGTGACGAATGCACCTTCTGGCGCTGGCCCTTCATCGCCACATAGGTCCGCCTGTCATCGGCCACATCCGGCATCACCGGGCCGTGGCACTCGAACATCGACGTGAAGCCTACCGCAGAGGCCAGGTTGCACATCGACGCCGGCGTGAACCAGAAGCTGCGCGTGTTGTCGATCGAGGCCCAGTAGTCGGCCTTCTTCACCTCCGCCGTCGCGTCGGGCCGGTGCTCCTGGTACCACAGGCCCCAGTACTTGTTGCCTTGGTACTCCACGCAGTCGTGGTCGACCATGCTCATCTGCGACTCGATGATGGTCAGGCGCGTGCACATCTCGGCCATGCGCTCCATCGTGTGGAAGACGTCGGGGACGTCGAGGTGGTAGATGAAGCCGGCGCAGATGATGACGTCGAAGTGGCCGTACTTCGCCACCGAGATGTTGCGCACGTCGTCCTGCACCAGCGTCAGCTTGTCCAAGCCGAGCTGCTCCTTGGCGTAGCGCGCCTTGGCGATGTTGGCATCTCGGATCTCGATGGCCGTGACCTCGGCGCCATGCAATGCAAACTCGATTGCATAGTGGCCTTCGAGGCAGGCCAGGTCGAGCACACGGGCCTGGCTGATCGGCTTGTCGAGCAGGTCGGCAACCAGTTGCACGAAGCGGCGCAGGCGCCAGTCGGCGGCCGGTGGCAGCCGCGTGTAGCGGTTGTCGCCGAGGTGGATCGACATCGCCGTCCACTCGCCGTGCTCCTGCTGAATCTGCTCGAACGTTTGGCCCATGGCGACACTGCTCCGGTCAATCGAGTTTGAGGCCCAGCCTTTCGATCACCGGACCCCAGCGTTTGACGTCACCGTCGATCACGCGCTTGAAGTCTGACGCACTGCCGCCGACCACAGTAAGTCCTTGTGTATCGAGCGCGCCCTTCACTGCGGCGTCCTTCAAGACCTCGTTGACATCTGCGTTGATGCGTGAGACCACGGCTTCCGGCGTGCCGGGTGAGGCGAACAAGCCGTTCCAAGCCAGCGACTCGACGTTCGGGTAGCCGGCATCGCCCAGCGTCGGCAGGTCCTTCAGCGACTCCGGCCGCTGGGCGCTGCTGACGGCGAGCAGGCGCACCTTGTTGTTCTTCACATGCGGCAGCAGCGCCGGCGCGACCATGAACGTGGCGTCGGCCTCGCCTTGTGCCACCGCCATTGCAGCTGGCGGTGAGCCGTTGAAGGGGATGTGGGTGGCCTTGACGCCCGTTTCGGCCATGAACAGCTCCATCGTCAGGTGCGCCGAGCTGCCGTTGCCGAGCGACGAGTAGTTGACCTTGCCGCCCTGCGCTTTCGCCCAGGTCACGAACTCGGCCACGGTTTTCGCCGGCACCTTGTCGGCATTGACCGCGAGCACGTTGGCCTGCGACGTCGTCATCACCACCGGCAGCAGATCCTTCGCTGGGTCGTACGGCATCTTGCGGTAGAGAAACGGCGCAAACGCGATCGGCCCGTTGAAGCCGATGCCCAGCGTGTGGCCGTCGGTCGCCTTGGCGACGACATCCAAGCCGAGCATGCCGCCGGCGCCGGGTTTGTTCTCGACGACGACAGGCTGGCCCCAGCGCACCCCAAGCTTCTCGCTCATCGCGCGCACGATCAGGTCGAGCGAGCTGCCGGGCCCCGTGGGCACGACGATCTTCACCGGTTTGTTCGGCCAGGCGTTCTGGGCCAGAACGGGCGCGGCAAGACCGCAGAGCGCAGCAGCGGTGATCAACGAACGGCGAAGCATGGAGACCCTCTTTTTGACAAGCAGGCAAGCATCGTAGCCACGCCAGCGGTGTGCGACGATGCGGGTCTGTCCGACCCACCGTGCCGTTGCTGCCCATGCTGATTCGATTCCTCGCTGCCCTGCTCGTCATCGCGCTGCTCGTCGCC